>JALRDR010000949.1 GCA_023262145.1 Planctomycetaceae bacterium
GTCCTGATGCGGGTGGCGTATCAGTCCGATGACTCCCAGGTTGCTGTGCTCCGTTCATCGCTCCGCAGTGACGCCGATCTGATTGTCGTTCACTGGCAGGGCAGTGAAGTACAGCTGCAGATGACAGCTGCAGGAAGAACCATCTTCGCTGGACAGTGGGACTGGGCTGTCAGAGTTGACGAGCAGACCGTGGCGGCCCCGACAACATGGAAGTGCAGTTGCTGGTTTGAAGATCAGGAATGCGTGTTTCTGGAACTGGAAGGCGAGTCTGCCGCCGGAGTGCAGTGCAACCGCCAGATCATGCTGTGCACGCGGCAGCGATTTGCGATGCTGACCGATTCCGTGACGACGGGATCTGACAGCAGCCGTGTGCAGCTGACCACCGCCTTGCCGGTGTGTATCGGCAGCGCAATCGTGCCGGACACCATTACTCGAGAGATCCTGATCAGTAATGGAGTCGTTGCTGCCAGAGCATTTCCGTTATGGCTGCAGGATGATCGAATTCAGCATGCTGCCGGGCAGTTTGCGGAGCACGACGGACAGTTTGAACTGAACGTAACGGGGCAGGGTGGTGCCACAGCTCCGCTGGCACTCGACTGGAATCCGAAGCGGAGACATGCTCCTGCTGACTGGAGCACTCTGACAGTCACCGAAGGCGGCAGGTATTGCGGAGCGTTTGAGGCGTCGGGTTGCCGGATTCGAGTGGATCGCTTCCAGGTAATGCTTTATCGCAGTCTGGTTGCATCCGAAACCGCTCGCGCTGTACTGGGGGTCCATACAACGGATGAATCGCTGTACACAAGGGTTCGCGGAGTCAACCGTGAATTCAGTCCCCTCGTGCAGGTCGAGGCAACTGATTCGGAATCGTGAAATCCGGTGGGATTCAGGTATGAATTCATCAGCAAAGGAAAGCGGAACGATGGTGCAAATGAATGAGCGTTACGCGATGTTGGCGATCTTCGTTCTGATGGCTGGGTTTGCCAGGACTCAGGCTGACGACAGGCTGTTTCCGGCTCCTGAGGGAATGCAGTTGGCATACAGCCATGATTTTCAGGATCAGCAGGCAGAACGCTACCTGCCAACCGACAGAACAGCCTGGAAGCTGCTGCAGCAGGGTGAGCAGACATCGATTGCTCTGGTGAAGCGAAACAGCGACTTCAGGCCGCCACATCGTTCTCCGCTCAATCGAAATCTGATTCAGGATCTGAAGCTCAGGAGCTTCGTGATGGACATCCGCATGCAGTCCACGATCCCGGATTACGCACATCGGGATCTGTGTCTGTTCTTTGGTTATCAGGATGATGCACACCTGTACTACGTGCATTTCGGCAAACGCATGGACGATCATGCAAATCAGATTTTTATCGTCAATGATGCGGCCCGCATAAAGATCTCAACCACCACGACGGACGGAATTCCGTGGACAGATGACTGGCATCAGGCGCGGATTGAGCGTCTTGCTGAGACAGGAGAGATTCGGGTGTTTTTTGACGATCTGACAAAACCCGTGATGACAGCAAAGGACACGACTTTTGCCGAGGGACTGGTTGGCTTCGGATCATTCGACGACACTGGTAATTTTGATGACATTCGGATTTATGTGCCTCAGCCCTGAGCCGTATTGCGACGTTGAACGTTCGGGATACATCCCGCAGATCAGAGGATTTTTCAGTGAAGTGGATTTCTGCACGTGATCGAGAACTGATCCCGGCTTCCCACGAGGATGCTTCGTCCCCGGGGGTACTGAAACGCGTGCTTGCGGAACGCACTGAATTTCAGGCGGGCCACGTACAGATGCTGAACTGGGCAGTACTCCCGGGATTATCATCCTTTCAGCCGCACTATCACGAAGACATGCAGGAAGTCTTCGTTGTTGTCCATGGTCTGGTTGAAATGCGGGTAGCGGGTGAAGTACGGCAGTTACAGGCGGGAGACGCAGTACTGGTTGAACCTCATGAAATCCACGTGATGCGCAACCTGCAGGATACGCAGGCCGAATACATCGTCTTCGGAATCTCGTCCGGCGCGGGAGGTCGGACTGTCAACGTCATCGGTGACGGCACCTGTTGAGCGGCATCATGCAGTCGCTGCACGTAAGCAGCCAGGTATTCGCTGCAGCGTTCAGAACCTGCACTTGTAAATCGTTATTCACGCGGAAAGTTACTCAAGAGAATATGATGGGAAAGAACAACGGATGAAGGTCAGGCTGGGCACCGGAGATCTTGAGGTCGTGCAGGGCGATATTACTCAGCAGACCACCGACGCAATTGTCAATGCTGCGAACACTGCACTGGCAGGAGGCGGTGGTGTGGACGGAGCGATACACCGAGCGGGTGGCCCGGCAATCATGCAGGAAACGCAGGAACGCTATTCGGCGGGCTGCCCGACGGGCGGAGCTGTAGTGACAGGAGCCGGCAATCTCTCCGCAAAATGGGTTATTCATGCGGTGGGACCTGTCTGGAAGGGCGGACGGCAGGGAGAACCTGCTCAGCTTGCTGCCGCGTGTCGAGCGTGCCTGTTTCATGCGGTGGAACTGGGATGTCAGAGCATTTCGTTCCCGGCCATCAGTACGGGAGCATACGGCTATCCGCTTGACCTTGCCGCCAATAATCTGGCCAAGACGTGCATGGATTTTATCCGCTGGCATCGCGGACCTCGGCTTGTGCGTTTTGTGGTCTTTGATGAAGTCGCGCGATTGCAGTTTGAACGTGCACTTCGGGAAGTTGTTCCGAAATGAGCGAAGGCCGGATTTGCCTCTACTTCGCATCTGACGGCTATCCCGTTCACTTCCGTCGCTGGGATGCCCAGGGAGAACCGCGCGGAATTGTGCTCCCCGTGCACGGAATCCAGAGCCATTCCGGCTGGTTTACGTGGTCCTCCAGCCTGCTGGCTCAGAACGGTTTCCATGTCCTCGCGGCCGATCGTCGAGGCTCTGGTCTGAACGGAAGGATGCGTGGTCATGCTGCTCACGGAGAGCAGTTGATTCATGATCTGCGCGGCTTACGTCGCCGCGCGCTGCGGGAGTACGGTCATGATCTGCCGGTTATTCTGCAGGGTGTCAGCTGGGGTGGAAAGCTGGCGGCAGCAGCGGCCATTCTGTTCCCGGCAGAATTTCAGCGACTGGTCCTGCTTTATCCCGGGCTGAAGACCTATCTGAACCCAAACCGACTGCAGCAGACACTGCTCCGCCTTGCACGACAACTGGGGAAAGTGCGCGAATACATCCCGATTCCGTTGCGTGATTCCGCACTCTTTACTGCGGATGCTTCGTGGCAGCAGTTCATTGAAGATGATCCGCTGTCATTACACACGGTGACGAGTGAGTTTCTGAATGCCACTCGGGACCTTGACGCTGTTATTACGCAGCACAGCGCCACCGTTCTGTGTCCCGTGCTGCTGATGCTCGCGGAGAATGACCGCATTGTGAACAACCAGGTCACCAGGCAGCTCGTACAGCAGTTTGCTCCCCTGCTCTCAGTGGTACTCTGTCCACAGGCACAGCACACGTTGGAGTTTGAAGCAGAGCGAGAGCCGATTTTTGCACGGCTGGTGAACTGGCTGGTGGAAGACACCTGAGGTCAGTTTTGATCTCCCGCCCCATCCCGACAGTTCAGAACAATGGTGACTGTCTGCCGATCATATCCTGATCAGAGTCCAATTCGGATGCCTGCCAGTGGCGGAAGGGATCAGACTCAAGCGCCGGAGACCGACGGCTCAGGGAAGAAGAGCGAATTCGAGATGCGGCAGGCGCGGGCCGTTGGGCAGCCGTTCCGCCCAGCAGAAGCTGCTCCAGCTTTTTGTCGCAGGCCGCAGAGACAACCGAGCGTGCGGCTGAGTCACTGGTTGTCTGCTGAACAGCAGTGGCATCACCACCATTCATCTCTGCCACACGCTTCAGCACACTGACCCGCTGGTTCAACGTGCTTTCTCCCGGGACCAGTTCCATTGCCTTGCGATAGGAATTCTGTGCCGCTTCGTAATCTCCGCGAAACTCATGAAATTCGGCCACCTGAATCAGGCGTGCTGCGGCATCAGTGTCAGAAGCGGGACCCTTCTGATAGAGAGCCATCCCGATCGAGCAGCCCGGCAGGGCAGTCGCCAGGAGCACAGAGAGTGTGAGGAGAAAGCAAGACTTCATGTCACCACAATCACTCGTCAGGTACAGGAACAGAGAATCTGGACGGTGAAGGAGGAATCGACTGCTCTGGTTCTGACACGTGAACGGGATGTTCCGTGCACTACGAAAATCACGACGGACCGACGCGTACAGTGCAGACAGCCGCTAGAATCGGACTATTTTGACATCGATAAACCGGCAGATTCCGCCACTACTCTGATCACCGATCGGATCCTGCACGCAGGATCCGGCCAAATTGGTACGTCAGCGGAGCAGACCGGGGATGCCTGGTCCGGGAGCATCGCAACCGCACTTCAGAAGGCTGGTCGGCGAGCAGGATCGATCTGCACAGGATGCTCAGAACTGCACCCGCCAGCCACGGGCAGGAGCTTCCCGGGGCTGCAAAGTCCAGCGGGATTGAAGACCCGGCGAATATCATGCATTACAGCCAGATCATCCGGGGTAAACAGCCGGGACATGAAACTGATTTTTTCCACACCGATGCCATGTTCACCTGTGACGCTTCCACCAAGATCGATGCAGCGATTCAGAATTTCATCACTGGCCAGCAGAACTCTGCGAATCTGGTCCTGATCTCGTTCGTCAAACAGCAGAATTGGATGGATGTTTCCGTCACCGGCGTGAAACACATTCACAATTCGAAGATTGTGCTTCCGCTCCATTTCCTGGATGAACTCAAGGATCTCCGGCAGGCGTGTTCTGGGGACCACGCCGTCCTGAGTACAGCAGCTGGGGGCCAGTCGCCCGATTGCACCAAATGCCTGCTTGCGGCACTTCCAGAGCAGAGCTCGATCTTCTTCAGTACGTGACTGCCGCACTTCCGTTGCTCCCGCCGAATTGCAGAGATCAATGATTGTCGCGGCTTCCTGATCCAGTGCGCAATCCAGGCCATCAACTTCGATCAGCAGCACAGCACCCGCATCCAGCGGGAATCCGAACTGAAATGCCTCTTCCAGAGCACCAATGATGCCCTGATCCATCATCTCAAGGGCCGCGGGAACGATCCCGGCGCCAATGATGCTGCTGATAGCCTGAGTCGCGTCAGCAACAGTATCGAAGACGCCCAGCATCGTACGTGTTGCGGCCGGATCTCGGGTCAGACGAACCCAGATCCGAGTAACAACTCCGAATGTTCCCTCGTTGCCGACAAACAAACCCGTCAGGTCAGGCATGCTGCCACGTCCGCAGGGCCCTCCGAATGTGATCAGTTCACCGGCAGGTGAAACAAACTCCACACCGATGACATGATTGACGGTGACTCCGTACTTCAGCGTATGGGGGCCACCCGAATTTGTGGCAACATTGCCACCGATCGTGCAGGCACTCTGACTGCTGGGGTCCGGGGCATAATGAAAGCCTGTCCCCGCCAGCGCTCTTGTGAGTTTCAGATTTACGCAGCCTGGCTCGACAACAGCAAAGCGATCGCGGGTACTGATCTGCAGAATGCGATTCATGCGAGTGAGCGTAATCATGACGCCGCCGGTGACTGGCAGACTTCCCCCGGCCAGGCTTGTTCCAGCTCCGCGCGCAAGAAATGGAATTCGATACTCGTTGCACAGACGCACGATCTGCTGCACCTCCTGTGCAGATTCCGGAAAGACCACCACCTCCGGGGCATTCTTTTCAATCACATAGCCGTCGCATTCATAGACCAACAGTTCATCCTCAGCATCCAGCACCCGTTCCGGAGCAGTGATGTCGCGGAGTTGCCGGATGAATTCCGAGCTGACAGCCGTGAAGTTGTGAGAATGAGTGTGAGCTTCAGAGTTCATTGGTCAGCCTGATTGTCAGCAGCCTGCACAGGAGTCATGGGAGCGCAAGGAATCTGCGTTCGCCCCGTAGCAGGGATAATACCAGAAATGATCCGCCGCGGGTAAGAACGTCGCCCTGGTGGTCTTCGGCAGAGCAGATCACTTGCCCGCTTCAGGGTTGAGCAGTTCGGAGGCAACAGTATCAGCAAGCAGCAGCCCTTCCTGGGTCAGGCGAATCTGCTGCCCCTCCTGTTCCAGCAACCCGGACTTCAGAAGTCTGCTCAGCGTTGTTCCTGCCAGTTCATACAGGTTGATCTCAAACCGCGCTTC
>JALRDR010000950.1 GCA_023262145.1 Planctomycetaceae bacterium
ATGCATGGCAACATCAAGCAGGCCATGGACAATCTCGGCCCACAGGTCGACAGAGCCGTAGCTGCTCTGGTGGAAGACCTCTCACTGCGAGGCCAACTGGATAACACGCTGCTGGTCATCAGTGGTGAGTTCGGTCGTACTCCTAAGATCAACGGCAGTGGCGGCCGCGACCACTGGGCTCCACTCAGCACGCTTGCACTCGCTGGTGGCGGTCTGAAGATGGGTCAGGTCGTCGGTGAATCCGCAGAAAAGGTGGATGTCCCACGGACAACACCGATCACTCCATCAGATCTGCTGTCCACCGTGATGCATGTGCTCGACATTGATCAGCGAATTCAGTTCACCAATCAGTCAGGACGTCCGACCTACATCAACGAGACCGGCAAGCCTATTCGCGAGCTTGTCTGATTCAATTGAGAACTGGTGACAGACACAGAACCGCACTGCTTCGGCAGTGCGGTTTTTTTTGTACATCGAGTGGAACTTGACGCCCCATCGTGTGGGCAGTCTGAGACAGATCACCGCATCAGGCATGCTTCGTGTCTGATCACGCACGAAGAGACGCAGATAAGGAAAATCAGGGCGCTGGGGAGGGGCATCACGAACGAAAGCGACTCCTGCTCGGGTATCACCCGTGCCACCCGGTAAGCCGCAATCCAGAATGATGTCTGGCGGGAGCCTGACCCACGGCCGGGATTGCACTTCGTCCAACGAGACGAAGTGGTCAAACTTACCGGCGAGCCGGTGTCTGCAGTGCAGTCTTGCCGATTTTGAATGCAGCAGAGTTGCCTGCTTACGTCTGCGCTGCACCGAAGTCGGACACATTGCCGGCAGTGCATTTGCGATCCAGATGCGTGTAGCCACCATCCACGTAGATGATCTGACCGGTGGTGTGCGCTGAGCGTGGGGAGCAGAGAAAGACGACCATAGCCGCCATCTCTTCGACGGTGGTAAATCGCTGACCCAGCGGAATCAGCTGCTCGATTTCGCGGCGAGCAGCCACGGGATCCGGCATTGCAGCCAGACAGCGTTCGTAAAGTGGTGTCCAGGTTTCGGCTGGCAGTACGGCGTTCACGCGAACATGATGCGGAGCAAATTCGACGGCCCACTCCCGTGTGAGTCCATTGATCGCACCCTTGGAAGCAGCGTAGCCGGAAGTGCCCCCCTGTCCGGTCTCACACACCTTCGATCCGATGTTCACGATGCAGCCCTGATTTGCCCGCAGCGACTCCGCGGAGTAGTGCACCATCGCATAGTAGTGCAGCAGATTCCGTTGCAACGACCCCAGAAACGCTTCCGGGCCATCATCCACTCCAACGCCGTCGTTGACCCCCGCATTGTTGACCAGAATGTCCACTCGGCCAAATTCCTGCAGGACCGCCCGCAGAACCTCCCCGCAGCGTTCCGTACTGGTCAGATCTGCCTGAATGAAGCGACAGACCTGCCCCTTGTCTGCACACTCGCGTTCCAGCCGTTCGCCATCTTCGCGACTGCGATTCACGTTGACCACGCGTGCGCCTTCGGCGAGCAATGCCTGCACAATTCCCAGCCCAATGCCTTTGGAACCACCGGTGACGATTGCAACTTTGTCCTGCAATTGCAGATCCATGCCTGATCTCATTTCTTCGTACGACACATTGCTGAAATTAACGGCTCGTGATTTTAGAGAAGGTTGGGTCATTAAGCCACTTTGCTGCCGCGGCTCGTTCAGCAACAATAGTGTGAAGTCCTGACGGGCCGCTGCAGCTGCAGTCACCCCCGGAAAACCAGCTCTCCCTCGATCACTCCGCACCGGATCAAGCCAATGCGCTCGCTGCTGCCACTGTTCCTTCTGCTCTCCGCATTCAGCTCCAGCATGACCATCGCAGACGAAGGGAAAGACGCTGAGATCGTTCGCGTGTTCATCTTCGCCGGTCAGAGCAATATGGAAGGAGCTGATTCAAGGATCGCGGATATCTCACGGTTTCCCCCGTTTGCGGGCCTGCAGGAGCCTCAGGACGATGTGCTCTTCTGGTGGTGTATTGGCCGCGAGGACAAGGATCGCTCGGAGGGCTGGGAAGCGCTGCAGTCAGTGCGGAACATGGTCGGCCCGGAGCTCAGCTTCGCTCGCCGCATCCGTCAGTCCACCAACGACCGGATCGCGATCATCAAGGTTGCCGCCGGGGGAACTC
>JALRDR010000993.1 GCA_023262145.1 Planctomycetaceae bacterium
ATCACACCGGTTGCGATGCCCGGAAGCGCAGCAGGAATGACCTGTCGCCAGATCGTCTGCCAGCGCGTGGCTCCGAGCGCCAAAGAGGCCACTCGAATCGAGGATGGAACCGCTCGCAATGCCTCCTGGGAAGCAATGATCACGATCGGCAGAATTACCAGACTCATCGTCATGGCGCCGATGAGTACACTTCCATCAAAGATCTCCAGATGCAGAATCCGCACCCGGAATAACCCGAGGACGTTCACCACGCGAGTCCCGTCGAACAGTGACTGCAGTGACAGCATCAATGGACGAAATGCAGATAAACCCAGAATGCCGTAGACAATGGACGGCACTCCCGCCAGGTTTGAAAGATTGATCCGAATCAGCCGCACCAGCCACGTATCAGAGGCCATCTCCTCCAGATAAACCGCCGAACCAACACCGATCGGAATCGAAAAGGCCGCAGTCAGCATGACCAGCCAGAATGACCCCCAGAGCCCGGCCAGGATTCCGCAGCGAACCGGATTCATGGAGTAGTGATTGCTGAGAAAATCCGGAGCCAGTCGAGACAGACTGGTCCAGAACACCGAGCCCATCAGGATTCCCAGAATCCCCAGTGAGGAATATGTCAGCACCAGACACACCACCCGAAAGATTCGGGATTGCAGCAACCGCCGCCGCAACAGGGAATCCGTCCCCTGACGAAAACTGACTCGTGTGTCCTGCGCAGGAATACTCATTGATATTCCTCCCGGAACTTTCTCAGAATCCAGCCGGATATCAGATTGATGACCAGCGTGAGCAGAAACAGGGTGATCCCGACCGCATACATGCTCATACGACTGATGGAATCTGCCGCACTGTCGCCGGTGCTGGCATGGACCATGAATCCCGTCATGGTCTGTGAACCCTCCAACGGGTTCAGCGACAGCATCGGACTGCCCCCGGCGGCAATTGCCACCGCCATCGTCTCACCAACGGCTCGCGAAAACGCCAGCAGAAATGACGCCAGAATTCCCGAGAGTGCTGCCGGTACGACAACCTTCATGCAGACGTCGTATCTGGTACTGCCGAGCGCATGTGCTGCTTCGCGCAGGCTGCGCGGCACTGAACGAATCACGTCTTCGCTGAGCGAAGCGATGAGCGGAGTCACCATGATTCCCACCACGATGCCCGCACTCAGACTGTTGAAAATCGACACCTTCAGATCCAGCCAGCCGAACAGCGGCTTGAGCAGCCAGGGGGTGACAAACTTCAGCGCAAAGAAACCGAACACGACTGATGGAATTCCCGCCAGCAGCTCGAGCACAGGTTTCAGGATCTGCCGTTCGCGAGCTCCCGCGTATTCACTCATGTAAATGGCCGCACCCAGCCCCGCCGGTATACTCACCAGCGATGAGATGACTGCAACCATCATCGTACCCGACAGCAATGGCCAGATTCCGAATCGCCCTTTGGCCCCGTCCACAGGCTTCCACTGAGTCGAGGTCAGGAACTCTGTGAGCGTTACTCGCTCAAAGAATGCCGTCTTCTCGCCCGGAGCATAAATCGCGTTGCTGAGCAGCACATAGACAATCGCCCCCGTTGTCAGAACTGACAGTGCAGCGCAGACAAACAAACCGACTTGAATCAGCTTTTCGTGGCGGCGGGAGGTGCTGCTGGAGAACGAAACTGAGGCCGACATAACTTACCCGGCAGAATGCGACAGCAGGATCGCTGCCTCTGTTGGACCGCACATCTGAACTGCAGGTGGACAGCTGATGGTCAAATACCGGCCAGCCTGTTTCACCCTACGGAATTCTGACAATGGAGATGCCGTCACGCACCCTCGCCGCTGCAAGTTGCTCTGAGTTCTCAATCACAATGCGACGGCCGCCCGGAGCAGTACCCCCGGGCAGATCGCCTGCTGCAACAAGTTACTCCGCCCCGGTGACTTCGCTGATTGCCGCTTCCAGTGCCTGCTGAGCCGATTTCAGTTCAGCGTCATCAAGCGGCACATACCCCACATCACTGACCATCTTCTGCCCGTCAGTCAGGAAGAATCGCACGTAGTCCTGAACCTCCGGCTTCTTCAGGCTTTCCTTCTTTACGTAGATGAACAGCGGACGTGAAAGCGGAGCATACGAGCCGGATTTCACTGTCTCAGATGTCGGTGCAACAGCATCAGCCGGATCGTCGGTCGCAGAGATCTTCAACGCCCTGACCTTGTCCTGATTGGCGTAAAAGTAAGCGTAGCCAAAGAATCCCATGCCGCCCTTCTCACCGGAGATCCCGGTGATCGTCACATTATCATCCGCACTGGCGCTGTAGTTCTCAGTGATCGAATCTTCTTCACCATTGATCTCCTCCGTGAAGAAATCGAATGTCCCGGATTCTTCCCCGGGGCCGAATAATGACAACGGCTCATCCGGCCATGCCGCGTCAACATCCTTCCAGGTCCTTGCTTCACTTCCGGCAGCCCAGATCCGGTGGAGCTGACCTGTGGTAACAGCATCAACCCAGTCGTTCTCCTTGTTCACACAGACGGTCAGGCCGTCCAGAGCAATCCGCAGCTCCAGCAGCTCAATCCCATTCGCTGCACAGTCCGCCAACTCTGATTCCTTCACGCCACGAGAGGCATTGGCCACATCAATTCGGCCCGCGATCATTTCCTTGAACCCCGTACCGGATCCCGTCACCTTCAGAGCAACTTTGGTATCCGCAAATCGACTCTCAAATTCTTCCTGCACTGCAGCGGCCACCTTGGCCACAGTACTGGACCCATCCACCTGGATGCGACGAACCCCACTGCCGACCGCCGCCCCTGCTCCACCGCCGCCTTCTCCGCCGGCACTATCGACGGATTCCACGGAACACCCAGCACTCAAAATCGTCACTGAAAGCAGACAGAGAAAGCCGCTGATTACTCTTGCCCCGTGCGTTCGATACATTTCCCAGACCCTCATCACTACTGCCGGTACCTGTTCCCGGAACTACCGTGAACGGTTACACGTGCATCGCCACAATTCGATTCGCCGTAGTGAACCGCCTGATTGTTAAGGCTCTGTTAACAATCAGGACAAGTGGAGACTTTGCGGAGAAATCCCCGCACAGAAGACCCGACAGCAATGTTGCTTCGTCACGCCATTTCCGCAGCAGCGGACTGCAGCTCAGCCACCAAAATGACGCTGCAGCCAGGACTGCGGCAGCCCGATCTGACAGACCGTAACCGCGCCTGTCCACTGCTCCGCATTCGCCGCCGCAAACCCCTGTTTGGCAGCCACAAACGTCACCGTCCAATCGGCACGCACACAACAGCCACACGGCTCACCGCTGTCGCAGTTCATTCCGGAAGGCACATCAACTGCCAGCACCTGCGCATCGCTGGCATTAATCTGCCTGATGACATCAGCAAAGGGAGGACGCACAGCACCCTGAATCCCGGTCCCCAGCAGACAGTCCACGATCAGATCACTGGCCGTGAGCGACCCTGGAATCAGCTCGGCCACTTCGTCCGAAATCTGCTGAACCGGCAGTCCGCTGCGGGCCAGAAAGTCCAGATTGGCCTGAGCATCCGGGGTAAGCCTGCGCCCGGCCCGGATCAGCAGTACCTCAGCCGCCTGACCTTCGGCAGCCAGCAACCGGGCGACGGCAAGTCCGTCCCCGCCGTTGTTGCCGTACCCGCAGACAATGACGATTCGTCGCCACGGTCCCGTGGTCTGAATCTGCCGGCAGACCCCTCGAGCCGCATTTTCCATGAGGAGCAGACCGGGAATGCCCAGTTGCTCCAGCGCCAGCTGATCAACCTGTCGCAGGGCTTCTTGAGACAGATACTTCACACTGAACCTTCCCGAACAATGCCTCCATACCAGGGCTCAGCGAGCATACCAGGGCTCAGCGAGCTGACTTCAGCTGCTGGTTTGCTTCGCGCAGCAGTTGAGCTGTGGTGTCGATATCGATGCAGCCATCAGTGATACTGACCCCGTACTGCAGAGCATTCAGGTCTGCAGTAAGCGACTGATTGCCGGGCTTCAGATTGCTTTCCAGCATCAGTCCCACGATTTCGGAATTGCCGGCCGCACGCTGACCAATCACATCTCGCCAGACTTCCGACTGACGACGGTAGTCCTTGCTGGAGTTGGCATGACTGCAGTCGACAACCAGTCGGGGAGGCAGGTTGGCGGCACGCAGCATCCTGCTGGCCTCTGCGATGGCCCCTGCGTGGTAGTTGGGGCCATGCCGCCCGCCACGCAGAATCAGATGACCGAATTCATTTCCTCGTGTTGCCATCACACAGGTCTTGCCGTCGTGATCAATGCCCAGAAAGCGATGAGCGGCACTGGCTGCCTGCATTGCGTTGATGGCTACTTCCAGACTGCCTTCTGTACTGTTCTTGAAACCGACCGGCATGGACAGCCCACTGGCCATCTGACGATGTGTCGGTGATTCCGTGGTGCGGGCGCCGATGGATGCCAGAGTAATCAGGTCGGCGATGTACTGTGGAGTAATCGGTTCGAGCATCTCTGTTGCCGCCGGCAGCCCGAGGGAATTGATGCGGTTGAGAATATCGCGAGCCTTCTGCAGACCGGATTCAATATCAAACGTGTCGTTCAGGTGCGGGTCGTTGATCAGCCCCTTCCAGCCAACGGTGGTTCTGGGCTTTTCGAAGTACACGCGCATGACAACCAGCAGCGTTTCCGAAACTTCATCCGCCAGCTGTCGTAGCTTTCCGGCATATTCAAATGCCATGTCCGGGTCATGAATGGAACAGGGCCCGACAATGGCAATCACTCGCGGATCACCGCCATGCAGAATGCTGCGGACTGCATCTCTGGACTGTAATACGTGCTGACTGACCTGCGGAGTCACCGGGTACTGCAGCTTTAACTCCTGAGGCGAAACCAGGGGAGTCGTGCTGACGATGTTTACGTCCTGCAGGGAATATTCTGTGGAATTCATGGGTGGGACTGTTCAGCTGCGGTTCATCGCGTTCGCCCGATTTTCAATTCGTATCTGACAGCACGAATTACCGGCGAAGTCGCTCAGACCACACTGGAAGGCAGAAGTCTTGGGGCGACGGGAACGCCAAGTATCCGGAATTCTGGTGCACCAATCAATAACAGCACGTGAAATGTCCCGGCGACACCATGTTCGAAAAAAGTTCCTCCCTCCCAGAACATTTCAGCGTTCTGTCCGGAATAATCCGAGATCGCCAGTCTAGCCTGACATCCCGATCCATGGGGATTTGCACCCCCCTGCTTTGCCTCAGCCCGCCAGCCTGCGTATGGTGTCGGAAAAGGAGCCCGTCAATGTGTCGTCTGCTGTCCCCGCTGCTGTGCAGTCAGCTTCTGCTCTTGCTCGCAACATCCGCGCCCGCCGAAGAACCCTTGCGCATCAACGGTCCCACAATGGGATCCTACTATTCCGTGGTCATCGACACCCCGGGGCAGGCCAGCCAGAAACAACTGCAGCAGGACATTGAGGCGATCTTTGCCCGGATCAGCAGCATGATGTCAACGTGGGACAACAACTCCGAGATCTCCCGCTTCAATGCCTCAGATACCTGCAACTGGTTCCCGGTGAGCCCGGAATTTGCTTTTGTTGCGGCCGAAGCGCTCCGCGTCCATGAGCTCACCGAAGGATCGCTGGACGTCACCATCGCACCGCTCATCGATGCGTGGGGCTTCGGCAGCTCGGGAAAGAAAACCATCCCTCCGCCTGAGGTCATTCAGACCGCACTCCGAAAAATCGGCTCCCGACACCTGCAGGTTCGTAATGACCCGCCCGCAATTCGCCGCTGCATTCCCGGGCTGCAGATCAGCCTGAATTCCCTTGCCCCCGGTTACGCCGCTGATCTCGTCTCTGAACTACTGCGTGCTCGCGGGCTGGAACGTCACGTGGTGGATGTCGGAGGAGAAATTCACGCCGGACGCTGCAAGCTGAATGGTGCTCCATGGCGACTGGGGGTCGAATCTCCACTGGGTGGTCTGCATACCGCTGTGGAAATGACGGACAGCTCCATCGCCACGTCCGGTGACTATCGCAACTTCTTCATCATCAATGATCGCCGCTACGCACATGTACTGGATCCGCGTTCCGGCTATCCAGTGGAGGATCCGCCCGCATCCGTTTCCGTCATCCATGCCTCGGCAATGACCGCCGATGCCATCGCCACCGGTATGATGGTGCTGGGGCCGCAGCGAGGACTGCAGGTCGCCCGCAGACAGAAACTCGATGTGATGTTTCTGGTTGTGCACAAGGACGGCTCAATGGAAGAATTCAGCGTCGGCCGGTTTGCAGACTCTGAACAACCTGCGACACCTGACCAGCCGTCACCGAAAAACTCCGACTGAAGCAGGTCGCTGCTGTCGCAGAAGCTTCGACGCCCGACTACTGCAACCCGGGCAGCTGACCATACTGTGCACGAATGCGGGCCAGCAACGGACCAATCGAGTTCTGTGGGCGGCCCAGTTGTCGGGCTGCTTCCGCATAGCTCAGCCCGTTGAGGTAGATCGCCTGCAGCAACTGCCGTGATTCCTCAGGCAGAATCTGCATCAGCTGATCCACACGATCCTGCTCTTCCACCCGAGCTGCCGGGCTGCGTTCGGAGCTGGTTGCTTCGACCGCGGCCTTGTGAGCATCCACGTGACCGAACGCCTGGCGATATCGCTGCTCCTTCAGTCTTCGAATGACAATTCGTCGAGCGATCACGGCGAGGTAGACGGCCAGTGAACTGCGGCCCTGGAAATCCCGCAGCGCGGCCATGTCGCGATGCAGCAGCTCTGCCATCGTGTCAGCACACAGGTCATCGACGTCATCCGCCGAAAGTTTCAGACTGTAAGCTTCCGCAGCCTGGCGGATTACCTGCAGCAACAGCCCGGAATAACGATCCACAAACTGCCTCCAGCTGCCGGCTTGATGATCCAGCAGCTGCCGCAGCAGTTCGCGATCGACATCAGACAAAGGCACGCTGACAGACTTTCGTGAAGGGGCAGGACACGCAATACACACTGCGGCAGTTATTGCAATCGTCTGATGTCAGACGCTCGCACTATGGAATCCCCACAGAATTCCTGCGTTCTTTCGCTATTCTGCGTTGTTCATCCACCCACGGCAACCCTGTTCCTGGCTCACCGCACTGTAACATCCCTTTGCCGCCACCACTCAAGTCGGTTGCATTCGCTTCCGGTCTGTCGGATCATGACTCCTACGAAGTGTGTGTCCAGCACTGCTTTGGTCTCTCCTTGACGTCTCTGTGAGACTTTTCCATGCGATTGTTCCAGTTCATCCTCCCTCTGCTGGCAGTCCAGCTGCTGGCTGTGCACGCTCAGTCCGCAGACCAGTACCGCATCCTTCCGGAACAGCTCACCCTGAATGGCCCGGAGGCCGTTCACCGGGTGCTGATCGAAGTCTGGAATGGCCAGGACTTCACTGGAACTGCACCGGAATCACTCCAGCTGGTCAGCGACAATCCGCAGATTGTACGTGTGGAAGGCCGGCAACTCATCCCGCAGTCGGACGGCACCACAACCATTCGCGTATCCTCCGGGAATCAGTCTGCCACCGCTTCCGTCACCGTGCTCAATAGCGGCCAGCCTTTCCGCTGGTCGTTTCGCAATCATGTGGAACCCGTGCTGGCCCGGCAGGGTTGCAGTTCGGGGGCCTGCCATGGAGCCCTCGCGGGAAAAGGCGGTTTCCGCATCTCTCTTCGCGGTTACGACCCGGAAAAAGACCACTTCAATATTGCCTGGCAGCAACAGGGCCGGCGCATCGAATTGCAGGACCCCGCCGCCAGTCTGCTGCTCACCAAACCTACCATGGCCGTCCCGCACAAGGGCGGCCTGCGGCTGGAACCGGGATCCCGCAAGTGGAAAATTCTGGCCGAATGGATTGCTGACGGAGCGGCACCGCCGACTGCAGACGATCCCGCACTCGAACGCCTGGAGATTCTTCCTGAAGGTGTTCTGCTGGCTCCCGAGCAGTCGCAGCCTCTGCTTGTCAGAGCTCACTACTCCAATGGTGTCGTGGAGGATGTTACTCAGCTCGCCCGCTTCTCCTCGTCCGCAGAAGCCGTCTGTTCCGTTGATGAAGACGGTCTGATCAGTGTTGTTGGCCCTGGTGAAGGCGCTGTGACCGCATGGTTCTCCAGCCGAATCGTCATCGCCAGCGTGACCGTACCGTGGCCGGCACCGCAGAACACGGCCGCTGCAGCCAGTCTGACCGCCAGCAATTTCATCGACGAACAGGTGAACCAGCAGCTGCTGCGGCTGAACCTGCAGCCGTCTCCGGCCAGCACCGATGAGGTTTTCATCCGTCGCGCATTTCTGGACACCATCGGTACGCTGCCAACTCGTGAGGAAGTTGAGAAATTCCTCAGCAGTGACCTCCCCGATCGCCGTGAACAGGCCATCGATCAGCTGTTGCAGCGTCCCGAATTCGTTGATTACTGGACCTACCAATGGGCCGATCTGCTGCTGCTGAATGGTCAGGAGCTGCGTCCCAATTCCATTCGCGCCTGGTACGACTGGATCCACGAACGCGTGGCAGCAAATCAGCCGTGGAATCTGTTTGTGCAGGAACTGATCACTGCTCAGGGTTCCAGCAGCAGGAACGGAGCCACCAATTTCTTCGCGCGACATCAGTCACCGGAAGACATGGCGGAAAACGTCAGCCAGGCATTCCTGGGCCTCTCCATCGGCTGCGCTCGCTGCCACAATCACCCCCTGGAAAAATGGACCAACGATCAGTACTACTCCTTTGCCAACCTGTTTTCACGAGTCCGCGCCAAAGGCTGGGGTGGCGATTCCCGAAATGGCGACGGAGAACGAACGCTGGTCACCGTCAGTATGGGTGAACTCATCCAGCCACGAACAGGCCGGCCCCGAAGACCTGCGCCACTGGATGCTGAACCGCTTGAGTTCGACGCTGAAGTGGACCGCCGACAGTATCTTGCGGAATGGCTCACATCGTCTGATAACACCCTCTTCGCACGCTCCATCACCAACCGCGTCTGGAAGAATTTCTTCGGAACCGGGCTGGTGGAGCCGGTTGATGACATGCGGGCTTCCAACCCCGCCAGCAATGAACAACTGCTGTCTGCGGCCGCTGAATACCTTGTCAGTCAGAACTATGATCTCCGCGCGCTGATGAAAGTCATCCTTATGTCGGATACCTGGCAGAGAAGCAGTCTGACTCTGCCCGGAAACGCCGGTGATCAGCGACACTACTCGCGCTACTTCCCACGGCGACTGATGGCGGAAGTTCTGCTGGATGCCATCTCTGACGTCACTGCCGTTCCCACTCCGTTTAATCAGCTGCTTTATCCCGGGGGGGACCGTCGTGATACCGATGCCTATCCCGCCGGAACTCGCGCGATTCAGCTCCATGACTCCGCTGTTGATTCCTGGTTCCTGCAGACATTCGGACGCAATCAGCGCCGCATTACCTGCGAATGCGAACGCTCTGATGAACCCAGCCTGGTGCAGGTACTGCACCTTTCCAATGGTACCACCGTGAACGAGAAACTCGCCACTGCCGAAAACAATCTCTCACGCTGGCTGAATGACTCTGCAGACAACGACACTCTGGTCACCCACGTCTATCTGACCTGCCTTGCCCGCCAGCCACTTCCTGCTGAACGGACGGAAATTGTACGCATTCTGAACGAAACCAGTGATGCTGCCGAACGACGGATCGTTCTGGAAGATCTGGTGTGGGGTATTGTCAGCAGCCGGGAGTTTCTGTTCAACCACTGATAATCCTGCCCGAATGCTCAAAAAACAGGCATTCCGATCCTGCCCCTCGACATCACTGGTGTATTTTTGTCGAACTGCTGGTTCTGGCAGGCAGAGATTTCCCGGCCTGCACCTGCAGAACCCGCATCACGGTCGCCTCGAAAACAACTCCTGTTCTCAAAAGCGACCATCACTCCCGCGAAAGCCTGAGTTTGGTCTGTCGTTTGCTTCAGTCCCGAACCCTGCCGAAAGTTTTCAACCGGGAATTCCAATGGCAGCGGGCGGTCAACGGCTGACCTCCCGGGCGGCAAGCCGGATTCTGCTGCCTCCTGCCGCAAGGCCCATGCTGAACTCCTGAAAGGTCGTCGGATGTCAGAAAATCAGATGTCTCCTCGCGAAGTGCTGGCATTGTGTCGGCAGCGGGAGATTCAGGCCATCGATCTTCGCTTCACCGATTTCTGCGGCTCCATGCGGCACTTTACAATTCCTGCCGTACAGCTGACTGAAGATCATTTCGATCACGGATTTGCCTTCGACGGTTCCTCCATGCGCGGCTGGCAGGCTATTCACGAGAGTGACATGCTGGTGGTACCGGAATCTCAGACCTGCTTCGTTGATCCATTCATGAAGTCAACACTCGCCATGCTCTGCAATGTGCGAGACCCGGTTTCCCACCAGACATACCCTCGCGATCCACGCAACATCGCTCGCAAGGCAGAAGCCTGCCTGCAGGCGTCCGGCATCGCTGACCGGGCCCTGTTTTCACTGGAATCACAGTTCTTCGTTTTCAATAATGTCCGCTTCGATCAGCGCGAACACCACGGCTACTACCACATCGACAGCGATGAAGGTCAATGGAATCGTGGATCTGCGGTTTCCGGGGGTGGTAATTCCATTCGCCATCGGGAAGGCTATCTGGCTCTGCCGCCCATCGACAGCAATCAGGATCTGCGGACAGAGATCATGATGCTGCTCCAGGAAAGCGGCATCATCACGGACGACCACCATCATGAAGTTGCCTCCGGGGGACAGTGTGAACTTTCGCTGGCCGCTGACAGTCCGGTTGCGATTTCAGATAACCTGCAACGGCTGAAGTACCTTGTTCGCAACGTCGCTCATCGCCACGGTCGAACAGCCACGTTCATGCCCAAACCACTCTGCGATGACAATGGTTCAGGCCTGCACATCGGACTTACGTTGTGCCAGGGGGAGGACTATCTGTTCTGCGGGAGTGGTTACGGAGGCCTCAGCGAAACCGCCCTGTTCGCGATGGGCGGAATCCTCAAACATGCTCCCGCACTGCTGGCCTTCTGCTGCCCGACAACAAACAGCTATCGTCGCCTGACCCCCGGCTTCGATGCCCCCGTGAATCTCTCCTACAGCTATCGCAATCGCTCCGCAGCAATTCGCATCCCCGCCAGTTTCGGGGATGACTCCCGCCGCAGACTGGAATTCCGCTGCCCGGACGGCGCCTGCAATCCGTATCTCGGCACGGCCGCAATTCTGATGGCGATGATCGATGGGATCCAGAATCGAATTTCTCCCGGTAAACCCCAGGATAAGGACCTCTACGATCTGGAACCGGAAGAACGACTGGGGCTGGAATGCACACCAGCATCACTCGACGTCGCCCTGCACGCACTGGAACAGGACCATGAATTCCTGACCCGCGACGACGTGTTTACACCCGACGTCATTGAACACTGGATCGGTCACAAGCGAGAAGCAGACATTCAGGAGATTCGACGTCGCCCGCATCCGTATGAATTTGCACTGTACTACGACTGCTGATCGGAAAGTCACGGCGGGGCCTGGGAAAAATCTGCCGATCAACAGACCGATTCCGGATTCTGCCTGAGATTCCGGACGTTACTGAGAAACAGATCCTGCCAAACGACCATCCATGTTCTACAGTGCAGCACAGCGAAACGGGTTTCCTGGCAGAACCCTCCGCCTGTGATTTGCCCGGTTGAGCTCACGCCAACTCCGTTGCGGAAGATTCAGAATGTCCTTTCCGAAACCGTTTTTCCGCTGGCGACCTCACCCATGGCACGGCCTCGAAGTGGGTCCCGAGCCACCCACGCTGGTCAACGCCTTCATTGAGATTTCTCCGTTCGACCTCGTGAAATACGAAGTCGACAAGGTGACGGGCTATCTGCGCGTTGACCGACCGCAGCGAACTTCCTCTCAGCCACCGGCACTTTACGGATTCATTCCCCGCACTTTCTGCGGCCATCGCGTTGCTGAACTCATGCCCAATGCTCGCCGTGGAGACTGCGACCCGCTCGACATCTGTGTGCTCAGCGAACGCCCCATCAACAAATCAGAAGTCATCGTTACCGTCCGCGTCATCGGTGGTCTGCCCATGCTGGATGGCGGGGAAGCTGATGACAAAATCATCGGCGTGCTGGCCCAGGACAACATCTGGTCGCACGTCGAGGACCTGGACGAACTGCCTCAGGCTCTGGTGCAGCGGCTGCGGCACTACTTCACCACGTACAAGACCATGCCGGGTGACCCCTCCACGCAGGTCTCCATCGATCGCATCTATGATCGGGCTCATGCTGAAAAAGTCATCCGCGCTGCGATTGCAGATTACGCTGATGAATTCGGGGATATCTAAGCGTAGTCTGCGTTTCAGTTCTGCGGCCGCAGCACCTTAATTCAGTTGCCAGGTGCTTCAGTCCGCTGCTGCAGCAGTTGCTCCCGGACCCAGATCAGCTCCGCCCTGCTGAGCCCGCCACTGTTGTCCCGATCTGCCTGCCTGAGTAATGGCTCCAGTTGCCTGCGCGACCCGAGGAAAGCAGAAAACTGACCGTTACCCGCCTGCATTTCCGCGGCAGTCAGCTCGCCATCACCGTCCCGATCAAGAACCTGCAGGATCCGATTCAGTACCGGTGTTTCAGCTGCAGACTTGACTGCGGAGTTTCGCGGAGCCCACGTCTCGATGTAACCGATCATCATTTCGTCAGTCGTCTGGTCTCCCCAGCGGACGTTTCTGGTCGGATCGGGGTTCGCCGGGTTCCCGGAGCTGTTGTCGTAGGTCGCCGTCAACGTCAGCTGCGCGCCGGCTGGGAGCACCATCGGCCGAGCTGGCTCGTAACGCAGCTGCCAGTTGAAGTCATACCGCGGGACATCCAGAAGGATCTGCGGCTGACTGCCGTCAAGCAGGTCCAGCTCATATCGAAACGCTGCTCCACGGACATGCATGTGCGGCATCAGACCCAGCACAGGCATGTCAAACGGAATCTGCTGCTGCTGTCGCTCCACGTGGCCGGCTGCCCCCGCCGGGATATTCAGTCGGGGCTGAGCAACACTGACGGTCCGCACTTCGTTGACAGGCGGCTGCTTCGCCAGATACAGACCCAGCTGCGTCTGGTCCGTTGTCGCTCGGCCGTTGGGAGAATAGTGCAGCTGAAACTGAATCGTCGCTCCTGCCGGCAGACGACGCGCAAATCCTTCCGGATACATGACTCCGTGATTCCCCGGAACCCACGCTGCCCAGTAGCCGCCGATACCTTCTCCACCGATTCGCCGCTTTGAGCCAGGTTCAAATACCTCCACAATCACGTGATGCACCACACTCGCAGCGGTCGGTCGCACCTCATAACCCTGAACCCAGATGTCTGTATCAGCAGTCCACGTCACCTGACGATATTCGTAGGGCATCTGCCCGCTGGCTTTTACCGACACCGGTTCGGGAATCGAGATCACCTCATCCGGCTCACCCAGTTCCCAGCTCGAGCTCCATGCGGCCCGGCCGATGGCGTCGGCGACATCACCTTCCGGACGACCGCCGTTGAGCCATGTCAGCAGGTCTCGGCGATCCGCCTCCGACAGAGACCGGTCGTTCTTCCAGCCCGGGTGCGGCTCCGAAACGTCAGCTGCAAACCAGGGTGGCATCTGCTGAGTTGAAACGACTTCACGAACCATTGCTGCGTGTGCAGATACCTCGGCAAAACTGGTCAGCGGAAACGGGCCAACCGCTCCCTCGCGATGACAAACTTCACAGTTCTGCCTCATGATTCGTGAAATGCGATTGTGCCACGTCACATCCACAATCTCTGCCACCGGTTCGTCCGGCTCCAGCAGACAGCCGGGAGCCGAAGTTGCAGCAATGCTGATTCGTTTACCGTTGAGCAGTTCCTGCAGGGCATCATGCAGATAACTTCGCCGCGGCTGTTCGTGAGCAAACCCGATCCCGTACTGATCATCGACGGCACCATGGAACAACACCGTCCGCGAACCGTCCAGCAGGAACACATCCGTTGTCGACACCGCCCCGGGATGATGCAGAAACGTCTCGTCCTCGTCGACGACGTAGATTGCTGTGGTATGCAGCTTCGCTGCCGCTTCCCGCATCGCGGCAGGGTCATCCGATGCGATGCAGTTTACCAGCACAAACTGCACCCCACGTTCACCAAACTCGTGACTCAGCGCCGTCAGTGTCGGGAGGTACCTGCGACTCATCGGACAACTTGTGCTGGTCATCGCAATCACAGTCGCCGGGCGATCTGCGAACTCTGAGAGCCGGTGCGTCTGCCCCTGCAGGTCCGTAAATCGGATATCCTGCACCAGCCGACCAACCCCGTGCTCTGCTGCTGTCACAGGCTCCGCCGATCGTCGCGGGTCTGCAGCCGGCTCCTGCACCGCTGGCTGCCCTGTCCGGACCGGCTGCTCTCGCGCACTGCCATCGCGATTCAGAATGCCCCGGCGTACTGCCGCGGCAGCTTCCGCGCGAGTAACGAAGCCATCACCATCTGCGTCAATCAACTGGAACGGGATACCCTGCGCGACTTCATCAGCCGTGATGCGACCGTCGCCATTTCTGTCAGCCCGATCGAATGCATCGTCTGCCCACAAACTCCCTGCCAGCATCAGGGCACCCGTACAAATCGCAGCCGCCAGCAATCCTTGCGGAACAGCACAACGTCTCTGACTCAGCAGTAAAATCATGTTCTTTCCCATTCCTCAACTGAACGCTGGCAGAAATCCAATCCTGCCGGTCTCACCGTTCTGTGCAACATTCAGATCGTGGAGCCGATCTCGCTGACAGCAGGTTTTTTCACGCCACCTGCTTTTCCACACAGGCTGGCTCAGCAGTCCTGAACCATGACCGTCGGACACAAGCACACTGCACGCATCGATCCAGAACAAACTTCCCTTCAAACAACAATGGTTGCTGTGCGGTTCGAGGTCTTTGCAACTTTGCTCAGATTCCGCAGCATCAGCCGGATCAGCAGGCCGCAGTTCCGCTGCATCGCGACAAACGGTGCACTGCTCAACTTCCCCGCAATGGGCACCACGCGTGCACAATCACGCACCAGAAAAGCCACCCATCTTCACACTGTTTCGCTGCAGAAAACCTAAAAAAAACTACACGTATTTCCCTGCACCATGATTGTCGGGCGCTTGTGAAACGGCAATGCGTTTGGATATGCTCTTGCCTGAGAGAGACCATGTTTTTTTACAAATGAAAATCAGGAGCACTGTCTGCTCTGCTGACGGCGTTCCTGCGTCTGGCTTTCCTGCTTCTGCCAGAGCGTGCTGCCCTGCTCGTTCGGCACCGGCCACGAACATGTTTCATCGGCCTCATCACAAAACCAAGTCCGCCCGAATCGCTGCCGTCAGACGGTTGTTCAGGCGTAATAATATCGCATCAGTCCGATCTCCCGATTGGACCGGGCTCTGACAGGACCTACCACGATGACTACGGATCCAGAAAACGCAGCGTCTTCAGTGCCGCCGTCGGCCGCAGAACCCACCGCATCCGCTGCCCCGACACAGCCTGAAACACAAACATCTGCTCAGGCACCTGCCCAACAGGAACCTGCTGCCGAAGCAACGGCCGCACCTGTCGTTGAATCGGTGGCCGCAGAGTCAGCTGAAACCCCGGTGCCTGCAGAGACCTCAGCGCCCGCTGAGCCTGCAGCGCCCGCTGAAACGGTAGCGCCCGCCGATCCGCAGGCAACCGCAAAATCTGTTCCAGCGGAAACAGCACCGGCTGCGGCAGAAGGATCTGGAGCCCGTATTCGTGAACAGATGGCTGCAGCTACCGATGCGTTGCCGCAACCAGAATCCACGGTGCGTTCCACAGGATCCTCGGGTGCAGTGCAGATTCCGGCTGCCGATGATCTGGACGCCAGTCTGGAAGCTGAAATTGCAGCAGCTCAGGCTGGTGATGTTTCGGCCCCGACAGCAACCCCTGTCGCCGGTCCCACAGAAGGGGCAGAGGGTGAAGCTTCCACTGAACTCTCCGTCGGTTCAAAGATCAAGGGTGTCGTGAACACGATTCACGGTGGAGATGTCTTTATTGACGCTGGCCTGCGACAGACCGTCGCTGTTCAGTCAACTCAGTTTCCCGAAGGAAAACTGCCTGCGGTCGGTGACTCCCTGGAAATCGTCATCGATTCCGTTGACGAACATGGGCTGATTCGCGGTCGTATCCCTCGCGCTCGTCATCGCGCCGCCGGCAACTGGGACGGTCTTGCCGTCGGACAGGTAATTGACTGCCATGTGACGGCTGTCAACAAGGGTGGCCTGCAGGTATCTGTCAGTAATCTTCGTGCGTTCATGCCTGCCAGCCAGGTTGAACTGGGTTATGCCGGTGACCTCGAACAATACGTCGGTCAGAAAATCACTGCCCAGATTACCGAAGTCAATCCTCGGAAACGCAACCTTGTGGTCAGCCGTCGCGTCCTGCTGCAGGCGGAGCGAACAGAGGGTGAGCAGTCCTTCTGGCAGGAGGTTGAGGAAGGTCAGGAACTCCCAGGCGTCGTCAAGACACTCAAGGACTACGGCGCCTTCGTCAATATTGGTGCGGTGGATGGGTTTCTGCATATTGGTGAAATCAGCTGGGCGCGAATTAACCATCCCCGCGATGTACTCAGCGAAGGCCAGCAGATCATTGTCAAAGTGCTCAAGCTGGATCGAGAAAAAAGACGCGTCAGCCTCGGCATGAAACAACTGGGCAGCAACCCATGGGCCGACGCTGAAGGTCGCTATGCGGTGCAAAGTGTCGTCTCAGGACAAGTAACACGCCTTACCGACTTCGGAGCGTTTGTGGAGCTGGAGCCAGGGCTTGAGGGAATGGTGCACATCAGCGAACTGGCATGGCGTCGAGTCGGAAATGTCTCCGAAGTTCTTACCGCTGGCGAAACTCGCGACTTTATTGTCGTTGAAGTCGACCCTCGTCGACGTCGTGTTTCGCTCTCAGTCAAGGCACTCGAAAAACGCCCTGAAGAAGCTGCTCCTGCAGAACCGGCCGACACTGAAGATAATACTCCGGATGAACCACGCCGCCCGCGAAACCCCAATCTCCGTGGCGGAACCGGAATGGAATCCGGCGGCTCTGGACTGTTTGGGAATCCGTCAGACTTCAGTTGAGACTACAGCCTGCTGAGCCTTTCGGGATGCGGGATCCTGCTTCACTGACATCAGCCCTCGGCCGATGCGCAGCCCGGTTGAAGAAGCGTTCGCCCGCGAGTCAGTTCTGGTGAGCCGTCATGCCCGCGACCGAACTCCGCGAGTTTGAGATCCTAGAGACGTTTCGTGAAGGCACGGAATGTACCAGGTCGCTCGCGCGGCATCCGGATTACACCACTCCCGTTCAGCTCATCGTCTTTGCCGGCAAACTTTCCGCCAACCCGGATTTTCGCCGCGGTCTCAAGACAGATCGCTCGATGCTCGAAATGCTGCGGCATCAGGGTCTGGTAAATCTGCTGGGAGTCTCGGAATCCGACGGCACACTGTTCTGCTGGACAGAAGCCTGTGACTTTCCCACGCTGGCTCAGCAGCTTGAAGATGGCACGCCGCGATCAACAGACGACATTATTGAGATTGGCTGGCAGATCTGCTCCGCTCTGCAACAGGCGCATAACCTCGGAATTGTGCATGAGTTCCTTGCCGCAGATTTGATTCAAATCTCTGATTCTCTGCGTGTCTGCCTCGCAGACCTGGGTATCGCGCGCTGGCTGCATCTGGCTGTCGCAGCCGAAGCTGACCCTTCCGAAATTGAGCCGCATGCACCCGCCCTGATCACCGTTTCGGTACTGGCCTCTCGTGAATCGGTGGAAAAGGATCTCTGCGACCTCGCGCGGGTGCTGCAGTTGCTCCTCGATCAGAACGATGACCAACAGCCAGCAGCTGTTGCACTCAGATCGCTGCTGCAACGAATCCTTGATGCCGATCAGCCACAGATTCCTCTGACAGCGCGGGAATTCCAGGGACGACTCGGAGAACTCCTGCTGGGCACCGATCAGCAGGAGATTCCCATCGTGGATGAACGTAATTCTGTCGTCGGCAGTCGTCGCTCCATCGTGGTGGAACTGTTTGAAAGTGACCAGCAGCGGCGATCACAGGCCCGCCATGGTATTCCGGCAGAATCTGCTCCTCGCCTGCATAATCTGCCGGTCCTCGCACTGGTCGCCCTCGCCGTCATCATCACCATCATTGCCGTTGCAGTCCTGTGAACGGCGGATCCGGCCGGTTCCCATTTCAGCTCTTTCGAAAAATCACCCCGGCGTCCTGACTTGAGTCAATTTCCAATTTTCTCAGCGAAAGCAGAATTCTAAGTTCAGAGCACATGACTCGCTTGTGCGTCAGCCGCATGGAAACGGCCACAGGCATCGCTCACCCTGGTACTCAATCCGTGTACTCGAGGAATGCTCTGATGAGGACTCGTCTCAGAATCCTGATTCTGTTGCTCATGGCTCTCGTAGCCGCCCCGAACTCCGCCTTTGCCTGCGGGTTCTGTTCTCCCTTTCATTGGCTGTTCGGCTGTGGACTGCACCACGGCTATTACCGTGGCGATGGTGGCTACAGTACCTGGCGAGTCATCGATGACTGGCTGGGGTACGGTTACATTCGTAACAACCAGGGTGTCTACGGTCACTATCCCGGCAACTGGTATCGCAACCTGCCACACCATCCGACGACAGGCCCCGGCGTGACCCCGGGCTGGATTCCACAGGCATCCGTCTATACTCCGTCCTGGAACCCGGCTCCGGCCTGGTCCGGCAATCCCCTCGGGTCTGGCTGGGGAATGGGCGGCTATGGCATGTATGGCGGCTATGGCATGTACGGGGGCTGGTCAGAATGCTCTGAATGCGATTCGTGTGGTTCCGATACGTTTTCCGCGCCAATGGAATCCTCCAGTGATTGCAGCTGCTCAGGCGGCTCGTCCGAGTTTCTGCCGCCCGCCGCCCCCCCCACTGACACCACAATGTTCTATCAGCAGCAGGCACAGCTGCCGCAGCTGATGAGCGGAGGATTCGCGTTGCCCGGCATGACCCCGCCGGCCGGGCCATGGCAGCCTGTCGGTCCCGGCATGACCCCGCAAGCCGGGCCATGGCAGCCCGTCGGTTTCGGCATGACCCCGCAGGCCGGGCCATGGCAGCTCGTCGGTTCCGGCATGACCCCGCAAGCCGGGCCATGGCAGCCCGTCGGTTCCGGCTGGCAACCGCAGACTGCGTGGCAGCCAATGCCTCAGCAGCCATGGACGACGCAGCCAGCTTTGCCTCCGCAGCAGTCCGTCGCCTGGAATCCTCGCACTCCGTGGAATCCAGGAGCAGCAAACGCTGCACAGATGCAGAATCAGATGTCAATGAACTCAGATTTGCTGTCCGTTTCCAGCGGAGGCCCCGCCGCTCCGGTTCATGGCGCCGCGTCCGGCCTCATGCATTCACCTCACCTTGTCCCTGGCCTGGGCAACGGATTTCCGTCGCAGCAGCCACAACTGGCCGTTCAGCAGCCCGCTCAGAACCCATGGTCGCCGCGTACAGCATGGTCACCGGATCCGCGCATGGCAGCCTACCGTCCAGCTCTGCCACAGCAACAGATGCTGGCTGCAATTCCGGTCGCCAACCAGGGCTGGAATACCGCCTTTCGACCGGCGGCTCCTGTGACCGCATGGGGGCAGCCCATGCCCACTGCTCCGACGCCACCCGGATACGCAGCTCCAGCTCCACAGCCTGCCTCACAGTGGGCTCAGGGAAATGTACCGGCTCGCACAATCTCTGCGACAAGATCGGCAATGCTGATCCGCTACCCGGGCGCTCTGCAATGAACCTCTCCTTCAGGGACTGCGGTCCTCCTGTCTGAACAGCACACCCGGTCACCCCCCTGGCCGGGTGTGTTTCTTTGTCCGGACCGCCTGTTATTCTGAGCCGCTCAGGAACCAGCAGTCGGCTCTTTCAGGAATCCACCTCTATGGCACGCTGCGAACAGGGATATCTCTGCGACGTCTGCGGAGATGAAGTTGAGAATATCAGTGACAGTGATCTGTACCTGCGATTTGTAACCGGGCAGATCGCTTCCGGTGATCTGCTCGCTGCTCCCGAACGCCATCTGCTCTGTAATCCCTTCAATGCTCAGTTCATCGATACGGACGCTGTCCCGCGAGTGTACGCCAGCGGAGACTTCGATCGTCGACAACTGGATGATGAATACGTGCAGCAGCAGTCGCAGCTGCTTACTCGCGGCTGGCAGCGATTGCAGGAACTGGCCGCTCTGGAACAACCGATCCCGCTGGCAGATTATCCACTGCCGGAATTTCGCAGTCATGGTCGCAGCTCAGACTGACGGTTCATCCGGAAGCTCCAGCGATCGCCACAGGTACCACGACGCCAGACTTCGTGCCGGTTTCCAGATCTCCGCCTGACTCTCGTAAACGGGTGGTTTTGCATCAGCCGCGATGCCGTACAGCTTCTGCATGGCGTTCCGCAGCCCGAGGTCGTCGACAGCAAACACATCCGGACGTCCCAGTGAAAAGATCAGGTA
Organism: Planctomycetaceae bacterium; assembly: GCA_023262145.1. GTDB lineage: Bacteria > Planctomycetota > Planctomycetia > Planctomycetales > Planctomycetaceae > SXXK01. The sequence continues at coordinate 20,478 of JALRDR010000993.1, forward strand.
CATCTGAGCAGTCCAGCGGCCAATTCCCCGCACCTGTATCAGTTCGGCAACGGCCGTCTCGTCATCACTCGCCGCAATACGACGAAAATCAATAACCCGCTCCAGAGTACAACGCGTCAGATCCCGCACATAGGACAGCTTCTGCGGGGATACACCAACCTCACGCAGCTGCTCATCCGATAATGCTGCCAGTGCTGCGGGAGTAATTCGCCGGCCCGGTACAAGCTCCCGTAGTCGACGATGAATCGTCTCTGCCGCCGATGTCGAAATCTGCTGCGAAATAATGGCCTGCACCAGCACCTGAAATCCACGCCCTCTGGGTTTGAGCCCAAATGCTCCGACACGACGGATGACCTCACCCAGAATTCGATCCCGGCGTCTGAGCGTTCTCAGGAGCCGATCCATCTGTTCTGCATCTGCAGCCATCACTTGTTTCTCCTGCTGTCCCGATTCTCATCAGACCTTTCGCTGCAGGCATATTCCTGCAGCAATACCGTGAGCCGCTCGTCCTGCAGACTGTTCACGCGCAGCTGAGCCCGTGAAAAGTCTCCGTAATCCGTATGCCGATTGGGAACTGCCACCACCTGCGCTCCTGCAGCAGCAGCAGCAGCGACCCCCGTCTCGCTGTCTTCCAGCACAAGCATCTCCTGCGGATCCACCCGCAGCCGTGCTGCCGCTTTCAGATAAATCTCCGGATGCGGTTTTCCCTGCACCACATCTTCAGCCGTCAGTACAAACGCAAAGCGGGAATACAGCCCCACCAGGTCCAGCAGCCAGCGCATGTATTTTTGCGGGGAAGATGTAGCGACAGCTCGAGGTAAATGCAGGTCTTCCGTCAACTGCAGCAACCACTCCACTCCCGGCATGAGCTGTACGCGATCCGCAGCCAGTTCCTGAAAGATCTGCTTCGTCTCCTGCAGCAGTGATTCGATGTCGTCAGCAATCCCGGTTGCCTGCTTCAGCGCAGTAAATGCTTCCAGTGGTCGACGCCCGAGCATTGAGCGACGAATTTCGCGAGTCATTGTCAGGCCACGACGCTGCATCAACTGCTGGCCGGCATCCTCAAAAATGTCCTCGGTGTTCAGCATGGTCCCGTCGAGGTCAAAGACCACCGCCCGAATTCGCTCAAGTCTGCTCATGAATTCCACTCAGTTTCTTTCGCCGCGCCCCACCCGTTACCAGACCCTTCGATCACCCGCGGCATTCACGCTCTCCTTCTGGACACGGTCCGCCATTCCTGCAGAATACTCCTGCCGAATGACGATCGGAAGTCGGACCGGTTCCCGCTTCTCAACCTCCTGTATTTCCTTCTGCGGAAGTCCTCTGCAATGCTCAGTATCCAGGCAGCACTCGACGCTCTGCCCCGCACTCCTCAACTTCTTCCCGCTGAAGTCTGCAGTCTGGATGTCAGCCATGATCGAATTCTTGCCGAACCCATCATCGCCCCGGAGAATTCTCCGCCCTTCCCCAAATCGCTCATGGACGGATTTGCCGTATCCGCTGACACCCTGCTGGCAGCACCTGCGGCCGACGGCTTCGTGACGCTGGACGTTGTGGCAACCCTGCTGGCAGGTCAGATTCCTGAAATCACTCTGCAGGCAGGACAGGCAGTTCGCATCATGACCGGCGCGGTGGTCCCCGCAGGTGCCTTCGCTGTCATCCCCATCGAACAGACACGCTTTGACGAAGCTCAGCCGGCAGAAGTCGGCCTGCAGCTGCAGCAACTGCAGCAGGGAATGAACGTGCTCGCAGAAGGTGCCAATCTTACTGCCGGAGCCGTATTACTGGATCAGGGCGTCGCATTGCACCCCGGACGCATCGCCGCACTCGCCGAATTCGGGATTTCCGAAGTACCTCTGTACCGCCGACCACAGGTTGCCATCCTGCCGACCGGAGATGAAGTTGTCCCTTACACTCAACAACCGCCACCCGGTCATATTCGTAACTCCAGCCAGCCCATGCTGGCTGCTCAGGCAATCGCCGCAGGTGCGGCCCCACGACTGCTTTCCCCGGTCCAGGATCAGCCACAGCAGCTGGCTGAATCCATCCGCACCGGACTGAAGTCCGATGTGCTGCTGTTGACCGGTGGCGTCTCCATGGGAACTCATGACTTCGTGCCGCAGGAACTTGAACGCGCCGGCGTGACGAAGGTGTTCCATGGCGTGCACATGAAACCGGGAAAGCCGCTCTGGTTTGGTCAGTGGGCCGATCAGAACCATACCTGCTATGTGTTCGGACTTCCGGGGAATCCTGTGAGCAGTCTGGTGTGCTTCGAACTGTTTGTGCGGCCACTGCTCTGCCGTATGCACGGGCTTCCCGACCCGCCACGTCATGCCGCACGGCTGACGGAACCGTTCATCGTCCGCGGGAATCGCCCTGTCTGTCAGCCGGCACACCTGTTCCTGCAGGATGGCGTACTGCACGCCACTCCACTGCGCTGGACCATCTCCGCTGATCTCCATGCAATTACGTCGGCAAATGGTATGGTACTGCTGGATCCGCAACGATCAGTGCAGGATGACACACTGATCGTGGACGCGTGGTACTGGTACCGCTGAGCTGCCTGGAAAGCACATGCACCGTGCTCTGCTGCACCGTGCACCGCTGCAGTATCAGCTACCACGCCAGCCCGGCGCCAAAGGTACCACCGAAGCCGTCTCCCCGCAGATCACCCAGCACACCACCACGCAGAAAAAGATGCTCACCCAGCCACGCCACAATCTCTGTACGCCAGATCGAATCACGAAACTGATCCTTGGTTTCGATATTCAGCTGACTGCGCCAGAAGATATCCTCATGCACCACCACTTCGACACCCGGATTCGCAACCAGACGATTGTCGAGTGAACCCAGGGTAATCCCCGGAATCTGCAGTCCGGTGTAACTGACACCCAGTGCACCGAAACTGGTCCCCAGCCCCAACTGCAGAAATGGACGCACATCCTCATTCAGATACACCCAGGTATTCAACCCGGTGCTGAAGGATCGTGCCTCATAATCGATATTGAAGCCCACAGGTGGTCCGATGGACGGGTCCGGGGCCATCTGACCGCCAGGAATACTGTAGCCCCCGTTCAACCATGACGTGTTAATAAACACATCCTGCCCGATGTACTCCGGCAGGTGTCGGTTCCATCGCGCCGGTACGTTGAAGCTGGTCAATGCACCATCGATATCTCCGGTCAGATCACCGTTGCGACCACCACTGAACCAGACATACTGAATGTCACTATAGTGACTGCCAAGCAGGGATGCCGGATGAGTTTCATCGTCTGCATACTGGGTCCAGTCATTGTGTGTCTGAGCTGAGACAATTGCCGGAAACAGACACAGCAGCAGGGCGATCAGGCAGCAACTCAGATTACGCATCGGCAGGATATCCGCAGAAGATCTTCGCTTCGGGAGGTACGCCGTACACTCCAGAACCACAACAACCGCCGTCGGCACCGTCGGAAACTCTCCGACAAACGCAGCGGCAGACCCCACCTTAGTTCTGATTCAGCCCTCACGTGAAGGTCACTGCCGGAGAATTGACCGCGCTGCCGCTGCAAACACCTCGTTGAAACGGCATGATCTGCCGGAGCCATCGAAATGCGGCGGTTTTCGAGCAGTTCTGGCCGAAATAACACACTCCACAAGCCGGCCACCGGGCAGCCACAAGACTCGTCTGACAGGAATCGAACTCACCTGACTCTTTGTGAAATGAGATCCTCAGCGCTTTCCCCAGGGTCTCGCTGGTGAATGCTTCTGACTCAGCACACTTGTCCCCGACATCGCCAGCTGTGAATACGGCAGGCTGCACTTCAGCCCGGATTAGCCTGCCAGAACAGCGCCACGTCTGCTCCAGACTGCCGCCCCCTCCAAGACTGCCGCCCGCTCCAAGACTGCCGCCCGCGGCCAATTTTTCAGGATCGCTCTGAAATTACGCCCTGCGCATCGATTGCATGACTGCAGACACCGGCATCCACCCGGACTGGCTGCGGAGATTCTTCAGCTTCATGGTTTTTTCATCCAGGCACCGCAACGCGGACGCAGCTCGTGGCAACACCACGATGATGAATCACGTTCACGCATCGAGCCAGGGGAACTGATCGCAGCCACAGAATCACCGCACCTGCACCCTGCCCTGCCACAGGAGATCTCTCGCACAAATCTGCTCGCACGAAAACGCCTGTCAGAATGCACAGCAGAATCCGGGCAAAACTGGCAGCCTCAGCTGATTCGCAGTCTCACTGACGGAATGTACGCCTCTGCTGGTGCCAGCAGACAGACTCGCTCTCAGAGATCCCGTGCGTCAGGAGCAATCTCCGGACTCAGGCCTTGCGGCAGACAACGGTCTGCATCGCCAGATTGAGTGATCGCTCAAACAGCATGATCGGACTCAGCAATAATTGACCGAGCGCATACGGGTAGATCGCTCGGCGGAGATTAAGTCCTTTGCCACCCTTGAGCAGAAAGGCTGTTCCTGCAAACAGGTAGAAATAAGCGGGAAAAGCTCCCCATGGCAGATGCTCCACAAGCTCCAGGTCCGTTCTTTCCATCAGCTGGAGCAGATGTCTGCGGGAATACATGACAGTGTGCTGCGGTGCCTGCACCCCCGGCCATCTTTTGCCGAACAACCGATAGGAAACACAGTCCAGACGCGGTACTTCAATCACCAGGTGACCGCCCGGTTTCAGCAGTCGCTCAGCGGTCTGAATACTCCGGACAGGATCATAATCGTGCTCAAGAAAATGCCACATCGTGATCAGATCAAAGCCGCCCTCCGGAAGATTCTGCTCATAGAACAAGCCGTTATGCAGCGTGACACCTTCGTAGAACGGCAGATGCGACAGATCCTTGAAGTCAACGCCTGCTGCCTGGACTCCGTACTTCTTCCGCAGATGCTGCAGGAACGAACCTGATCCGCTGCCGACGTCCAGTACTGAGCACTGCTGATCCAGCTGCAGATAACGGGAAACGAGCGCGTCCTTCTGACGGTCATGCTTCTGCATTCCACTTTCATAAAACCTCGTCAGCAGGCCCCAGTTGTTCTCCTTTCGATGCGCGATGTACTCATCGTCGTACCATGCCCCGATGTGTTCGATCTTCAGTCGTGGATTCTGATATGCCAGCCCGCAACGATTACAGGTGACGAACCGGAAATCACCAGGCTTCCCGGTGAGATCATCCTGTCCGAAGAGCAGTTCTGCGGAATCATCTGCTCCACAGTTGTAGCAGTTCACCGACTCAAACTGGTCCACTGATGGTGCTGCCTGCATCTGTTTACCCATCGTTAAACCGCAAAAAAATGACACCCGGATGCCCGGGGACATGCTTATTCCATGATCCACATGAACAGAATGCTGCCTCCCAGCAGCACGCCCTCTGCCACGGCGATCTTCCGTCCGGTCGACTGCGATCGCAACTGAGACTCACTTCCCAGTTCCCAGAGACACACCATCAGGTAAACGCACAGTGCAGCTGCAGTCATTTGCAGTCCTGTCAAACCGCGACCAAGCGCAACCGTGAGCAGAATAAACGGATACTTCAGCAGCAGCAGATGATACGACACGAACGGATTCGAGCATCGTTTTCGAATCCGATACCACAGTGCCAGTAATCCACAGAGCCCACTGAGCAGTATCCCGGACGTCCAGCCGAAAGACAATCCGGCACCCGCCACGATCACTATCAGGCCTGATGCCAGAACCACGGTCAGGGCTCGATGGTATTTCGTGTCGGAAAGTCCGTGTCCAGGCCTGTGAAGGCGATCAAGTTCCGCATCCTGCAGGTCATCCCAGAGTCTGAACAGGGCGACAAAACCAGACAGGAAGAACCAGTCCTCCGCTGCATTCCATGGAGAATCGTCTGTTGCCCACAGCCGGATGGATCCCCACAGAAGCAGCACCAGAAGCATGATCCGCGGCACCAGAATTCGTGTCTCCAGCCAGCGGCAGAAATCAATCATCGCAGATTCGGACAATTCCGAGGTCTCCATCAACAAGGACGTGATCACCCGTGGCAAACCGCTTTGTCGCATCGGCAAGCCCGACTACAGAGGGTATGCCAAACTCCCGCGCGAGGATTGCGCCGTGCGAGAGCATTCCTCCGCGCTCCATCACCAGCCCTCGAACAAGGAACAGGACCGGTCCCCAGCCAGGATCTGTCTGGCAGGTAATCAGAATGTCTCCCTCCCGAACCTCCGCAAACTGGTCCGGGCTGTCAAGCACAACGGCCCGGCCACGAACTCTTCCTCCGCAGACTCCGATTCCACCATCGGCCACTCCGGGGGCATGCCCCACCTCGTCATTCTCCCGGGAATTCCAGTATTCACCAATCCGTAGCCGAATCCGATCGGGCGGCCTGACTGCTTCCAGACTTCTGATCTCCTCAGCTCGCTGTCTGGCGATCCCTGCAACCGTTCCGGGCAGCATGCAGTCGCCGCGCAACAGCTGCTGGACCTCATCCCATGTCAGAAAGAGTGTCGAACTCGGTTCTTCAAGTATCTGCCGCTGCACGAGTCGTTCCCCGACCTGCAGGGCCAGCCGCCGCAGTCGCCGGTAAAGCAGAGCCTGCTTCAGCCGCGCACGCTCGCGAAGCATCACACTCCGCTGAGTCCATTTCAGAAGCCTGTTCGCTACGCTGGAAACTCGCAGCAAGGGAAACCAGCGAACCATGGATTTTCTCTTTAATTCGCCCATCAGCTGACGCGTCTCTTCTTCCCGCTGCAGCGATCGTTCCATCGCTCCGTCATGTGGCGCTGTTCCCTCACGCGAAGCATACGAAGCGATGATCGGGATCAGCATTTCCGGCTGCTCCTGATAACACGGACGACTCAGCATCAGTTCTCCTGAACAGCGGAAACCCCATTCATCGATGAAACGGTTCAGCTCGTCTCGCACGGCGCTGAACCGCTCATCAGACTGAATTCGGTCCCAGCTTTCCTTTGCTGAACAATTCTCCAGCAGGCTGGTGAGTTCCGGGGATTGCCTGATCGATCGCGAAAGTTGCCAGAGTTTTTCCGCTGGCAGGCCACTGACGATCCCTGTCAATCCACTCAGCAGCCGATTCACAAGCGCGCCGTCGTTGCCATCCACCCGGGCGTAACGACGAAGCAGTGATGATGTCAGTTGATAGCTGATCATGCTCGCTGCATCCGCCAGTGACGCTGAAGTCCAGTTGCTGCGGATCGAGCGAAACTCTTCCCAGCACTCCCGCAGGTCCTGATCGCTGAGCTCACTCAATCGCTTTGGACTGGTCCGTTCCGCGAATGCATCGATTCTCGCTTCGAATTCCTGCACCCCCTGCTCCACTCCACGCAAACACCATACGGCGTGCCACGCAATTCGTGTAAGTTCAAGCAGTTCGACGAGTCGATTTGAGGACAGGGTCTGCCAGCTTGCAAATTCCCGATTCCTCCGTGTCGACTCAGCCCCGACAAACAGATTGAACGATGATGCAAGGAATTCTCCGAGTGGGGCGGCACGAAGAACGGCATGAATGTTGGTCAGGTTGTAATACAGTCGACCAGCCTGTGTCCCAACGATCTGTCGCAGGCAGGAATCCATCGCAGCGATTCGCCGACCACTGATTCCAAAAGCCACAGCGAGATTGCGGAAGTAGTGGTAGTAACCACACGAAGCTACTGAATAGAGCAATGGACAGATCGGCCCCGGATAATTCTCATTGACATTGGCGTTTGACCAGAGAACCGTAGCCACACCCGACTTCGTTGCGGTAATCGGACGACTCTGCACAAGACAGAGCTGCAGCTTCCTGTCCAGGCACCATTCAATGTCCTGAGGCCCGCCAAATAACCTCTCGATGGACCGCCCAACTTCCACTGTTCGCTTCAGAAACTCCCGCGAAACCTCACCGCTCACCGCACTCTCGGACTGGCTGAGGACTTCTCCGGTATTCCAGTCCAGACAGACACGCTGTGGCACAATGGCCCCCGAAACCAGTCGCTCAGCAGTTCCCGAACAGTATTCAAGAAGCATCTCTTCGCTGACGTCATCCGCCGGATTCTGTGTAAATAACACCCCCGAAACCACAGCGTCCACCTGCTCCTGGATGATCACGCCCATGGTTGTCAGTCTTACCGATCGCGCGTTCTGGTAGCACAGGGAACGATGAGACCAGCAGGATGCCCAGCAGCGTCGAACTGCCAGCAATACGTCGTCCGAACTATGGCAATCCAGAAAACTGTCCATCAGCCCCGCGAATGCTGCATGCTCCGAATCCTCTCCGCGAGCAGAACTTCGAACCACCACCGGGCCGGCTGCCAGCAACGGCTCGAAACTCTCCGACAGACACCGCCGCTCAGCGTCCGAAAAATTCAGGCCAACGAACAACTCCTCGATCTGCCGTGCCGCCGCTTCGGAGTCACCCCGGTCAGTACCGGCTGCCGACTCAAGAATCCGGTCGATCTGCTGCCGCACCCCGGTCCGCTCCAGAACGTCGTCCAGAAAACAACAAGGCACGACAACAGCCCCTGGTACCTGCAACCCGTGACGCAGCATTTCCGCCAGTCGATATGCCTTGGCGCCGGCTGTCTCTGCATTGGGGATCGCGGCGGCGGGAAGCAGAGTTGTGAGCGTTGCAACCGTCATTCGATTTTCATCCAGACAACACACCGGCAGATTCCACACGCCGACTCAGGCAAACCGATTTCTTAACCTGAGTCGCCAGAGCACAACATTGACCGCAAGATGCAGAATTCCACCAATAAGTATGAGCAATAAGCAGACGGTCACAGGAAGACTGATCACCAGGGAAACTGCAGCCAGTCCTCCGATGGTCGAATCAACCTGGTCGACAAGAAAAAAAAACAGCTTCGAAAACCGGTTTGCAGCAGCAGCACCCGCGGGAATATCAAGCTGCCTCTTGATCAGCGAATTCGGCAGCTCACCAGCCATAAATCCCAGTCCACCAAGACAGCCAATGAGGAAATACTCCCCCGAACTCAACGGCCATGGCGCCGCATCAACCACATCCCAGACCAGTGACATCAACAGACAACTGCAGCCCGACGCCGGAATCATCACCACGAAACCACGCCACGTCTTGTTGTCGCCAAACAGACGCCGACCCCGCAGACAAATGCCTGCATCAATCGGAATGGCCCACGCTCGAGCCGTTCGACTGTGCAACCAGATCGTCTGCACAAGTCCACCCAGCAGAAATGTCAGCGCCAGAAACATCGTGGCTGACAACGTACTCTCACACAGATCCAACCCACATCTCCAGTTCAGTTCAGAAATCGAAACCAGTCTGAGAACGGTTCTGAAACAGGAGTATCTCTGCTCGCGTTCGCTTTGCTGACCAGACCCACTTCCACCACGGAATACAGTTGGGCAGCTCACGATGGTTCAACTGATGCAGATAATATCCCGGCACCCGCGGAAACTGATGATGCAGGCCATGAGCATCAAAGTTGAGCAAGAACAGGCGCGCAAACCAGCCCGGGAAGATCAGGGATCGTGTGAAAACAACCTGCTCACGCGGCAGAAATGCCCGCGCGTCTTCTCCCGCCGCAACCTTCATCGGGATGTGAGTATGCTGACTCAGAATCAACAGGTCCTGCATCACAAGCGTTAAGTAAATCGCCGGAAAAATCGCCCACAGCACAGTCTCCCAGCCCACCACGACAATCACCGTCAGGTACAGCAACGCATAAATCGCTATATTCCACATCAGGAGCCGACGGTCCTGATCCCGTGGAAACAGCCGCCACAGCCGTACCGGATTCCAGTAGTTCCCAATCCTGTACATCGTGGCAAAAAATGGAATCCACAACAGCCAGCAAAGATTCAACACCGCCTTCTCATACCAGGCAAGCTGACGTGGGACGAGCGATTCTGTCGTCATATCCAGATCCTGCCATCCGGTCCAGTAATGGTGCCTGGCGTGCACAATCCGCCAGCAGTCACCGGGGATCAGAGCAAAGAAGCCGGCAATCCAGGCTGCTGTACGATTCAGTCGTCGAGTTCTCAGCAGAGTCTTGTGCCCCGACTCATGCAGGATCGCGAGCCATTGCAGAAGATGCAGCGACAGCAGCAATTGTCCGCACAGCCAGTACTGCCATTCGTCACGCAGTGAAAGCATCACCGCCAGTGCGGTGCCCGCCAACGCAAACAACAGATAAAAACTTCCCCATAAGTTCGACGGTGTTGTGGAAACACCAGGCTCCGAGGACTTTTCTTCTGCGGAGTGCACATCTTCCCGGTCGCCGTACCCAGACAACTGCGACCTGTCGCTGAGGACAGGCTGCGCGCCGGACCGTTCCACAACACACTGCTGGACGGCATCCGATTCCGCTTCCGCCGCATCGAGATGCTGCCGAAAAACAGATTCCAGCCGAGCCATGAAAACGCGTGATTTCTCCTCAGGATCCCGCCGAACCAATGGCAGAATCTTCAACCCGATCAATCCCGGGCGAACCAGTCGCAGACTTTGCTGACGTGGCAGGATCTGTCTGGCACCGGAAATAACAATCGGCTGCACGTCCGAACCAGTCTGTCCCGCAAGCACCGCAGTTCCACGATGAAACGCCTGCAGTGAATCGGAACGTGTTCCCTCCGGAAATATCACCAGCCATTTGCCCGACCGAAGAACTTCCCGGCACTGCCGAAGGCAATCGGCTGGCTGCGCAGGATCAACCGCAACCCCTCCAATGCGTCGCAGCACATGGCGAACACCGAAGTAACCGAAGTACTTGGGATTTGCGGCAAATACAATCGGGATCTCAAGCGCGTACAGCAGGGCCAGCTGGTCAAACCATGAGGCATGATTGGCCACAATTACGGAGACTGAATCTCGATTCAGATTCTCAAGCCCCTGCAATTGAACCTCAATTCCGAAGGTCCGAAATGAGATTCTTAATGCCCGACGAATTAATCCTCGAAAAGCTGCTTCAGACTTGTCACGTTTCAGAACCGGCAACAGGAACAGGAAGTAGCAGAACAAAACGTGGTAAACGATAAATCCCCACAGACCCGACAGTCTGCTGCGATCAGCGTCACTGCTACGCGACAGCATTGCGTTCAGATCATTCCGCATATCAGTCCTGAAGTCCCCTGACGGACGATCGGCTTCATCGGACAAAGACTGTGCATCAGCACCTTCTCAGAGCGATTCGTGACTACCATCACTGTCTTTGCTCGTTCGCATGCGATTTTCACGCCAGTTGCAGCCCATGCTGCCCGACCAGAGCACTGGAGAACTCTGTGACACAGGCTATCATAATTACTCATTTAATCTCACCATAGCCTGAAAATCAAATGCGGCCTGCTGCCCGTCGGATTACGACAAATGTCCATGCACACCCTGCGCAGATTGTTCGTAGCCACCATTGGCCTCTTCGTCTTATTGTCGGGGGCCATCATCATGCTGCTGGTTGCCGTGGTGACATTGTTTCAGTCACGCAGGTTCTGCAGCGAAGTGATCGCCCGCATGATGGGTAAGATCGCTGTTCGTATCAGCGGTTTGACCGTCCTGCTTACGCCAGAGATGGCAGAACGTCTGCGCCAGGAAGATCGCTCAGTCATCTATATTGCCAACCATACAGACACCGTCGATTTGTTTGTTGTCATTTCTCTTGGCTTGCCGAACACCAGATATTTTCTCAGCGGTTTCCTCAGAAAACTTCTTCCGCTCGGTCTCGTTGGTTATCTGATCGGTGTCTTCTGGACAGCTCCCTACTCACAGCCTCACAAACGTCTGCGAATCTTCCAGCATGCCGATGACACACTGCGAAGGACCGGAGATTCCGTCTTCCTGACCCCGGAAGGCAGTCGGATCCGAACTGGTGAAATCGGGCACTTCAATCGCGGAGCTTTTCATCTGGCGACAAGCCTGAAACGCAACATCGTTCCGCTGTATATCCATGTGCCTGAAAATGTCGGTGCAGGCATGCAGCTGATCGCCGAACCCGGTCCTGTCTATGTTCAGGTCCTTCCGGAAATCGATACTTCGAACTGGACGCTGGAAGATCTCGATGCAAATCGAATGGCTGTTCGCCAGATCTATATCGACCATCACAATCGAATCAGGACGAATGGCATCGAAGCCAGTCTGGCAGCAGAGTCCAATGGCTGAATGCAAATGCCTGCACTGGTTCACGACATGGGGCGCGAAGATCACCTGTACGCTGCGCTCTCTCTTCCACCCGTCCGGATTGGCCTGCAATCACCAACCCGCTGAGACGGTGTACTGCAGATCACCGCTCACTGCCCCTCCCGGCCGGTATAACGCTCCATCTGCTTCAGCCGCTGCTGATACGCTGCCTTCAACGAACCCTGTCGATCCACCAGCTCACAGCGTATTCACCCTGCCACCGCACGGCAGCGGCACTGCATCATGCCAACACTCCATCACACCTGATGCGCCGATGGTACTCGCCGCTGACTGCTTTCGAACAGCCTCCTGTCCCCCATCAACGACCCGCCGGAACATACAGACACAGACGGTCAGGAAGTTCAGTACTGCCTGCCCTGTCGCAGGCAACCCTCAATTTCACTAAGCTGTCGCCAGTGACTCTTCAGAAACCACATGGGAAAAGCAGAGTCGCAGCGTTCAGTTTCCTCGGCAACGGAGCACACGCAGTGGCACAACAACCGAATCCCGACCGAAGAACATTTCTGCAGGCAGCAGGCGCAGGACTGTTCGCCGCACAATCACTCTCCGCACAGACTCCCGGCAACCGCATCCGCATCGGACAAATCGGCACCGGTCACGCCCATGCATCCAAGTTGTCTGTCTATCGTGCTTCCGCAGAATATGAAGTCGTAGGTCTTGTGGAAGACGATCCGCAACTGCAGGCTCGCGCTGCCGAACAGGCTTCCTATCGAGACCTGCCCCTGATGTCCCGCGAACAACTACTCAACACGCCGGGTCTGCAGGCCGTACTTGTGGAAACACACGTCCGCGACAGTCTGGATGCTGCCGAGGCCTGCGTGAATGCCGGCAAACATGTTCACCTGGACAAACCCGCCGGAGAATCTCTGCCGCAGTTTGAACGCATCCTCCGCGCTGCCGACGACGCCGGGCTGATGCTCCAGATGGGCTACATGTATCGCTACAACCCGGCCGTCGTCATGCTCCGCGAATTCCTGCAGCAGGGCTGGCTCGGCGAAGTCTTCGAAGTGCATACTGTGATGAGCAAAGTGGTGCCTGCTGCTTCCCGGAAGCAACTGGCAGAATACCCAGGCGGTATCATGTTCGAACTGGGCTGTCATATTCTCGATCTGGTCATCGGGATTCTCGGCACCCCGGACCAGGTTCATCCGTTCGTTCGCGGACCGCTGCTGGATACCGATCAGCTGCGCGATAATATGCTCGCGGTGCTGGAATATGAACGAGCCACAGCAACTGTCAGATCATCGGCACTTGAAGTTGATGGCGGCCGACGCCGACACCTCACGGTCTGCGGCACAAAGGGAACATTCCATATCCAGCCGCTCGACCAGCCTGCTGTCGGTCTTTCACTCGATCAGCCCCGCGGTGAATGGAAGCAGGGATTCCAGGAAGTCAGCCTGCCGAAATACACCCGCTATGTGGACGATGCCGCCGACATGGCCGCCATCATTCGCGGCGAACGGCAGAACCGGTTCCCATCATCACACGATCTGACAGTCCAGCGAACTCTCCTGCAGGCCTGCAACCTGGCAGGCGTCCCGCCTGCACCCGGTGGCTCGCGTTCCCGTGAACCTGAGTGAGACTGCCCGCCGGATCGGCGGTTTGTGTTGCTGACTGCACCACTCCGTCTCGCTGGACGAAGTGCTGATCCACCG
>JALRDR010000999.1 GCA_023262145.1 Planctomycetaceae bacterium
GGGTCAAGGATTCTGCACTGGGTCACATGGCCCTCATGGTTACTGATGTGCGTATCGAATCCAGGCAGTGTCACTTCCACGGTGCGAACACCCGTCTCTACCAGTCGGCGGGCGAGCAGACAGCCGGTTCCGAATTCGGAATCACCATACCGCTGTCGCACCTCCAGGGGTTCCCGATCCAGTTCAAACGCCTGCAGCTGCTCTGATCGCATCATGTTCAGAGCCTGGTTCAGCATACTGTCATGCAGTGTGCGATGTTCGGCGAGAGGACGGGTACGATGGAATCTTTCCGAGAGGAATCGGAGTCCCTGCAGACGGCGGTCCAGCCGCTCGTCCTGGACGAGCGCGTTGAGGTTATTCAGCTGTCCGCCGGGCTTGTAGACCCGCCAGGCATTCGCGCGACTGCCCAGGTAACCGCCTTCAGGAACATTCAATGCCGGTGCCAGAGAGATGTATGGTGGCAGGTCGAGTTGTGGTACCGGCTGTTGCTGGGAAATGACGGCGGCAAGTGCCGGGTAAACCAGACCTGCCTCCGGTCGGAAGCCGGAACGCACAAAAGCAGCACCACGCTCGTGATCACCTTCTTCAGAGACGAGCGAGCGAATGGTGAGGCAGTGATGCATTTGTTCAGCCATCTGCGGCAGCAGGCTGGAAATACGCAGATCGGGGACGGTTGTCGGAATGGCTGAGACTTCACCACTCCCCGGAGTTCCAGGGTGCGGGTCCCATGTTTCCAGCTGACTCATCCCACCGGTCATCCAGAGCACAATCAGTGAACGCGGACGTTCAGGGCCACGTTGCTGTGCAGCCTGCAGCCCCAATGGGGGCAAGGTCAGGCTGAGGCTGGAGCTGGCCAGCAGCTGCAGGGTACTGCGTCGGTGCATCTCAGTGATTCCAGATAAACTCAGGACTGTTCATCAGTGTCCAGAACATGTCTTCGGTTGCCTTCTTTCGCTGCAGCTGTGGATTGTCGTCGTGTTCGTCCGAGTCCCCGGCACTGCTGTGCAGCTGCTCGCGGAAGTATTCCAGTTCCTGCTGATCCGGAAAACGCGTGAGACACATGAGGTAGGCGTTTTCGATGAGCGCATCGTCAGTGGAGCAGAAGCTGAGCAACTGTGAGGGCCCGGTGAGCAGTTCAGCCTGCGTTGATTCCGACGCCAGTTTCCCATTCATCCGCAGGAGAGTCTGAGAAACTGTCACACCCTGTTCGGTCAGTTCGTCTTCGCCGATGTCTCCGAACTCCCGAATGAACTCCGTTTCGGCAATGAACCGCCGGAAGCGGACCAGAGGGTGTGAATCCTGATCGATGGTTGCGACCAGGGACGCCTGAACGATGCTGCCTACAACCTGTTCCGGACGCAGCCGCGTGAGCGGGTACAACGCATTGTGTCTGCTGAGCTGACGCGTGAGTGTTTCGTCTGCAGTTGACTCTGATGAACGCTGCATGGCCTGAGTGCCGGCGATGATGCGAATCAGACTGATCAGGCTGGCCCCGTTTTGCCGAAACTGTGTCCCCAGAACAATCAGCGGCAACGGTGTGGGCTGGTCCGGATGCGGCAGATCGTCCACCGGCTCCAGCAGTGCTCGACCGGTCATCAGCCCCCAGACTCGATTGGCGATGGCACGTTCAAATCGCAGGTTTTCAGGGTGGACAAGCCATTCGGCGAGGCGTTGGCGTCGAGTTCCGTTTTCCGGGAGCCATTCCGGCGCAAATGGAACGCAGGCTGCATCCTCCGCCTGCTGGTCGTTGTCGGTGACCCCGCTGAGGGCCAGTCCGGCACCACTGTACCAGGCGGTCAGTCCTGTAAAGTCCTTTTGCTTCCAGCGCTGATCAAACGGATGGTCGTGGCACTGTGCACAATCAATTCGCTGCCCCAGAAATACTCGCACGGTACGAGCCGTCAGTCGAGACGTATCAATTACTTCGTCGTCACCGCGGGCGACGGTGATGTAGTTGACCGCGGGATTGTCGGTCCACAGACCGTCTGCTGCGACAAGACTGCGAACCATCTGAGGCCAGGGGACGTCGTCCAGCAGCTGCCGCGCCAGCCAGTCCCGTAAGCGATCCCTGCGAAAGATAATCAGCTGACCCTGTTCAACACCCGTCAGACTGCGGGCCAGACGATCGGCAAAGTATTGTGCAAAACGTGGTGACCGAAGCGTTGCATCGGTCCACTGCGCGAGCCGGTTTTCCGCAGGACCACCAAGAAAGTGGCGAACTTCTTCCAGTGAAGGCGCAGTGCCACAGAGTGCCAGAGACAGCCGTCGCAGCACCTGTAACTCTGCCGCAGGCTCTGCTGGTGTGCAGGCGTGCTCTTGCCAGTGATCTGCAAATGCCCGATCCACCGCTGTGATCGCGAGCTGAATGGCCGGCGTCGGCGGGGTGCCCTGGGGCGGCTGGTCTGTCAGTTGTGGCACATCGCCCGCGTGCTGAAGAATGACAGCCAGCAGTAACGGCAGTGTCAGAAGAAGAAGATACTGAGATGTACGCACAGCAGAATCGTCCGGCTGTTAGCTGGCAGGTGAGGAAAAAAGCGGCTGCGGCCTTCTGGCGGCGGTGCCCTGATTATCAGCAGCTAACCTGCTGACAATCCGTAAAGTGCCGCGGAAAGGTCAGCGAATTGAAGTTTTCGTTCCAGTGTATGCCAGAAAACACGTCTCAGAGTTCTGAAAGGACCTGTTCCACCGTTGATTCAAAGAGCGGCTGCCATTCAGGAGCGACCAGGGTGTCACAGTCCTCCTGGGCAAACCCGGTATTCAGACGCTGTTTTGTGGTTGGTGTATAATAGATATAGCCGTTGGTGTAGCCGGCCACAAAGGTAAACCGATGAGGCGATTTCTGTTTGATATTCAGGCCGATCTGAACGGTCAGTTCACCCGGAAATGTCACCAGACGAAAATCGCCAATACGGATTCCCCCCACTTCCACGGTCAACGGCTGATTGCCCGCTTCCTCAGTCTGTTTCTGGTGCATCTGCAGCAGTCGCCGATTGACCTGCAGTCGTGACAGTTGCTCCATAGTACGAATGTTCTTCAGGTATGCTTCCAGACTGCGCTGATTGACTTCATCCAGTTGCTGCAGTCCGTTACTGCCATTGCGTTCTTCAAGCAGATAGCGATGAGAATAGAATGTGGGATGGTCCGGGTTCAGTTTGTGCTGCAGATACAGTGGCAGAAAGTTGCGGAAATTCAGATCTGTGCCACCCAGTTGCGAAAGCAGCTGTTCCTGTTTCTGTTCCAGACTCACAAGACGTGTCTGGAAATCTTCTGCGCGCGGCAGCTCCAGCGACCGATTGATCACCTGCAGTTCAGGATCGGTCTGCATCTGGTCCGCAGGAATGCTGCGCAGCCCACGCAGTACGTTCAATCCCAGCATGTTTCCAAAGGGCTCGCAGTCATGCGGAGTGGAAACGTCCTTGTAAATCACCGGGTTGATGTCGCCGGCGCATCCCTGAATGAAGAAGGCCAGACAATCGTGTCCGAGGTTCTCTTCGATGACCGCTGAGGCGAATCCGGGGAAATCGGCGGAACTGAGGCCCGATGGAACGCCGTGAATCGGGTGGCAGGCAAAATTGTAGATTATCGCCAGCGGGGTGCCGTCACGGCGATCCAGCCGCAGCAGTCCGATCTCCGGATCGACCGGGCCGATGGCAGCGACCTCGTCGTCCCACGGCATGGAATAGGCGCGACGGACGTCCGTTTCACTGCCGTCATGCAGGAGCAGTCGACGGTTCTCCATGATGCGGACTTCCTGCCCTGCGCCGGTACCAGCACGGACGGGAACCATGTTCTGTACCGCTTCGCGGACCGCTGCGATCGTGCGTTCGGCGACATCCTCACAGACAGTCCCATGGCAATGGCTGGCATTCACAAAAACCGATTGTGGTGAGATTCCGAGTTCCTGCTGCAATACATCCCGCACCTGCTGCAGATAAGTGTCCCGGATGTAACCGATCCTGCCGATGGAGACTGCGTCCACTGTAATCAGGACCAGCGTCTGCTGTCCGCTGCGAAGTGCCAGTGCCTTGGCGTAGAGCGGATCATTAAATGGGGCTGTCTGACGCGTGATGTCAGCACGACCGGTGCCCGCCAGCAGTTCAGCCTGAACAGTACGGTCCGGGACAGCGAACAGAACGAGGATTGTCAGGACAGCAATCCGCTGAAGTGCAGCAAGCATCAGACAGTCTCCGGAAACGGGAGTGGATACATTTGCAGGAACCGAAACCAGCCTCGATGAGCGTATCAGATTCCCCGGTGGCGTGCAGGCTGCGGCATGCAGGAAAGCAGAATGAAGCGAGGTCGTCGACAGAGCAGGGTGTCAGGCTTGCATTCGAGTGCCAGATTCTGAAACGATGTGAGCTGAACGAACTGTCCCTGGTTCAGCGAACGCGGAAGTCGAGGAAACAATGGCAGGATTTCCCTGTGGTACAACACGGCGAGAACTGGTCTGGGAAATGGGTGGCGGATTCGCTGGTACCGCGCTGGCGGCCATGCTGCAGCAGGACCAGGCGGGAGCTGCCGGCAGCGGTATCGGGGACGGACCGCTGGCGGCTCGGCCCACACACTTTCCAGTGCGTGCGAAAGCCTGCATCTTTCTGATGATGAATGGTGCTCCCAGTCAGGTCGATACCTTTGACCACAAACCGGCACTCAGACGCTATGCCGGAAAGCCGCTGCCACCAGACAGAGAATACATCAATTCCGGAGGGAGGAAGGTGGGTTTCCTGACCCCGGAATTTCGGCCCTTCCGCCCGGGCGGAGAAAGTGGTCTGATGATTTCGGACTACTTTCCCAACGTGCGTGAGCACGCCGACAAACTGGCGGTGATCAATTCCTGCCACACAGACAGTCACGCGCATGGATCTGCACTGGTCGCCATGAACACCGGCAAGACGTTCATCGGTCGTCCCAGTCTGGGAGCGTGGTGTGCCTATGGGATGGGGACTGAGAATCAGAGCCTGCCCGGCTATGTGGTGATTCTGGACAAACGCGGTGGCCCGATCAGCGGGCAGCCCAACTGGTCCAGTGGGTTTATGTCCGCTGCTTTTCAGGGAACCCTGTTTCGTCCCGTGGGCGATCCCATTCTGGATCTGAGGGGCCCGCGCTGGATGACCCGCGCAGCGCAGCGTTCACAGCTGGATCTGCTGGCTGAACTGAATGAACGACATCTGCGACAACGTCCCGGTGCCGATGATCTGGCGGCGCGAGTAAATTCCTACGAACTGGCGTTCCGCATGCAGTCCGAAGCTCCCGAAGCTGTCGACCTGAGTGAGGAATCTGAAACAACACAGCAGATGTACGGCCTTGGTCAGCAGCCAACGGATGAGTTCGGACGCAACTGCCTCGTGGCTCGACGACTGGTCGAACGGGGCGTGCGCTTCGTACAGCTTTATTCAGGTGGCGGCCATCTTGAAGAAACGTGGGATGCGCACGAGAGCATCGAAAAAAACCATGGACGACATGGAGCGGAGGTTGATCAGCCGATTGCAGCACTGCTGACCGACCTCGAACAACGCGGCATGCTCGACGAAACGCTGGTGGTCTGGGGTGGCGAATTTGGTCGCATGCCGTTCAGTGAAGGCCAGAATGCTCCGGGCAGAAATCACAACCCATATGGTTTTTCCATGTGGCTGGCCGGTGGTGGTGTGCGTGGCGGCATGACCTGGGGAGCAACCGATGACTTTGGGTTTGAAGCCGTTCAGGATCGTGTGCATCTGCATGACCTGCATGCCACAATTCTGCATCTGCTGGGATTTGACCATACCAGACTGACATGGCAGCACCAGGGGCGCGAAGAACGCCTGACCGACGTCTTTGGAAATGTTGTGCACGGAATCATCGCCTGAGCACAGTGGCTGAACAACGGTTTCTGCCTGCTGCCGCCGGCATTGCTGACGACAGCTTGCCACCACAGCAGCGATTGTACTCCGTGAGAGGCCTGCAGACGCTGTTCAGTGGACCTGCCCCGGGGTTCTGGTACGCATGCTCCACAGTGTTCCTCCGGCGGTAACAAACAGCGTTCTCCCGTCCGGACCTCCAAAGGCGCAATTGGTCGTTTCGTCACGGGGAATCGCGGCAAATTCCAGGAACTCTCCCTCGGGTGAGAAGACGTAGATCCCCGCTGTCGGCGGATCGGCCGTTTCACTGGGCAGGTTCGGGTGGTTCAGACCCGCGGCAACATACAGTCGGCCGGCGGTATCCAGTTTCAGACCATCCGGTCCTCGTGTACTGCCCCAGTCGTGAATCAGCCGCTGCGTTGCGACATCAATGCTGCCGTCTGTGTTCAGATTGAACCGCCAGAGTTTGCGGGCACCGCCGATCTCGTTGTTGTTATTGTCGGCCACAAACAGGAAACGGTCATCGGAAGTGATGGCAATACCGTTGGGACGATCAACTTCATGAGTGATAATGCGGGCTACGGTTCCGTCAGGATCAACCCGATACACACCTTCTGTCTGACGTCCGGATTCATCCACCATTTCAATTGTGGATCGATCACCATAGCGAGGATCAGTAAAGTAAATTCGGCCCTGGCCATCGATCGCCAGATCGTTGGGTGTGTTGAACTTCATCCCCTGAAACTCAGCGGCCAGGACCTGCAGCGTTCCATCCGAATGACGTCGCGCCAGACGCCGCTGGACCGACTGACAGATGACCAGATTACCGTGGGCGTCGAAACGCAGTCCATTGGACCCGGCATCACGCAGCCAGATGCTCTGCCGGCCGTCCGGTGTCCGCTGATTGATGTGTCCCTCACCGCTGGTCAGCAGCCCCAGCTGTGGGTGCCATGCCGGTCCTTCCCCGGCTCCGGTTTCCTGCAGCATCTGCGGCTTCGATTCAAAGACGGACTGTCGGGGGGCTGGATCGCTGAGACGAATGGTGGCAGTGACCGGAATGTGGTCGGACAGCATTTCAGTGACTGAATCACGCAGAATTGCTGCTGATACCACCTGATCCTGCAACGATGGCGACACGAAGATGTAGTCCAGCCGGCGATCCGTGCCGTGATCCTGATCATTCACCAGTTGTCCGGGGAAGGTCCCGCTGAACGGCAGTTGCGGGGAGCGACGGGCTGCAATCAGGTCGATGTAGCCCTGGTCGGTGATTGCCTGCAGTCCACCGTAATCAATTCGGCCGGCATTCAGATTGCGAGCTTCCGGGCTTTTCTGATCAAGACCCGCGAAGAATGGAACCAGCTTTTCGTCTGCGTCGTACTGCGACTGATCAAAGGGAGAGAATCCATTGAAGTCGCCCGCCAGTACGATGCGAGGATTTGGATCGGGAAGTGATTCGACATCCTGTTTCAGCAGGGCAGCTTCATCAATCCGCCACTGAAAATTGGAGGGATGAAAGTGGATCACGTAAAACCAGATTCCCTGAATTCGGCAGCGCAGCAGTCCATGATGAAAGCCGTCACGAATCCGGCGAACATCGGTGATCGGATAGCGGGAAGTGATGCCGGTCGGGAATCCCTCTTCCTTGAGCAGCACGGAATAATCATGTCCCCACGATGCTGCATCCGCCGCAAGTCGCTCATCGCTGTAGGTGTTCAGTTCCTGCAGGGAAACGACGTCCGGGGACTGCGCCTGCATCCAGCGTCTCCAGCTGGAATAACGAGGCTCGGTCTTCTTTGTAAATCCATACCAGACATTGTGAGTGATCACGCGGAGCGTCTGTGGTGCCTGTTCGTCAGCATGGCTGACCGGCGTGCACGCCAGCAGCGCGGTGAGCAGCAGGAGTGTCAGTGGAGTAATACGGTCTGATGCTGACATGCTTCAATTCCTCTGCCTGATGCAAGCGGAAGTCGGAGTTCAAAAATACGTTGCTGCGGATGCGGAGACTCTGGCCGCAGCATGCCGACGGTGATTGACCTGCCCGCATTCAGCATATCGATTCGTGGTCTGTGATGGCACCGAATCGACCGGAATCGACAGGCACATTTCCTGTGGAAGGGCAAGCCCCGCCGATCAGCTTGCAGTCTGAATGGCCTGCACCTTTTGTTCGATGAATGTCAGGTGATGCTGCAGATGTGAGATGGCCTTCTCCAGCAGCGTCTCCAGTGTGACCGGTCCAGCTTCACTGTGAACGCCGGTGCGCTGGTAGTCTTCCAGATCGACCGCGCTGAGGATCCGTGCGATCTGTTGACGCTGCAGCACGATCAGCTGCAATTCTGCTGCAACGTCGCGGTCGGAGTACTTCAGTCGCGCAGCAAAGCGATTTTCATCGGCACCAGGAAGCGGAGGGTTGTCTTCTGCAAGGACCTGCTTGATGCGGTTGGCGAAGATGACCTCAAAGTCAGCCAGATGGCAGACCACTTGAGCAATTGACCAGGTGGCGGCGATCGGATGCTCCTGCCAGGTTGCTGCCGGAACCTGCTGCACGCAGTTCTGCAGCTTTGTCGCCCCCCCGAGGTAATTCTGCAACAGCTCTTCCGGTGTCATATTCAATCCCGTGCCTGTTCTTCGTTGTTGACGTCCTGACGTGTCGTTCCTGACGAAAACGGAATCTAACCGGCAGAAATGGCAGAGGCAATTGCTGCGTTTCAGGGCCAGCTGCAGATTTGAACAACCCCATTCGCTGACGATTGAAAATGTGAATTGTTGAAACGGGCTGTTTTCGGCAGACTCAGCGTTCCCGGTCGCAGGCTTGCGCACCTGTCCCGCACACATCTCTCAGGCAAGAACCAGAATATGAGTCGTACCTGTCTGCAGGGAGGATTGATCTGCGATCCCGCCAATGGCGTGGATGGGACGGTTGCAGATCTGTGGATGCAGGACGGCCGGATCATTGCACCACCGACGGACCCCGCAGAACGGGCCGAGGTGACGATTGATGTGACGGGAATGGTGCTCATGGCGGGCGGTGTCGACATGCACTGCCACATCGCCGGGCCCAAGGTCAACACCGCGCGGAAAATGCTGCCGCAGCAGCGTCGCAGCACTCCGCCGATTGCCCGCACAGCACTCACCCGTTCAGGAACGCTGGGCAGTGTGCCTTCCACTTTCGCCACGGGATATCTCTACGCCGGGCTGGGGTACACCACAGCGTTTGATGCTGCGGTTCCGCCGATTGGTGCCCGACATGCACACGACGAGCTGCAGGATACTCCCCTGCTGGACGCCGGCTTCTATGTGATGATGGGAAATAATCATCTGATCATGGAACGGCTGCGTGACGGGAATCAGGAACTGCTTGACGGCACCGTCTCCTGGCTGCTCAACGCGACCGGCGGGTACGCCGTAAAACTGGTCAATCCAGGTGGCGTGGAAGTCTGGAAGGAAGGGGGGCGCAACTTCTGTGGTCTTGATGAAGAGCTGCCGTTTCCTGGCATGACTGCACGGACAATCATCCGCGAAATGGCCGCTGCAGCAGATCGGCTGCAGCTACCGCATCCGATTCACGTGCACTGCAATCAACTGGGGATGCCGGGCAACTGGAGCACCACTCTGCAGACCATGCAGGCCACGGAGGGATCGCGGGCACACCTGACTCATATCCAGTTTCACAGTTATGGCGGGACGGTGGATGATCAGAGTACATTCTGTTCACGCGTGCCGGATCTGGCGGATTACGTAAACTCGCATCCGCAGCTCACGGTTGATGTCGGGCAGGTCATGTTCGGTGAAACGACCAGCATGACGGGGGACGGGCCGCTGGGTTACTACCTGCATCAGGTTACCGGAAAACGTTGGTTCAACGGTGAAGTGGAACTTGAGGGCGGCTGCGGAATCGTTCCGATTGAATATCGAGATCGCAGTTTTGTGCACAGTCTGCAGTGGGCTGCGGGTCTGGAGTGGTATCTGCTGGTACAGAACCCGTGGCAGATTGCCATGAGTACCGACCACCCCAACGGTGGCTCGTTCCTGGCATATCCGGAGATCATTGCGCTGTTGATGGATCGCTCTCGCCGCGAGGAATACCTGCAGCGGATGCCCGAACGCGTCCGCGCCGCGTGCACCCTCGGTGATCTGCAGCGGGAGTACACCCTCGCGGAAATCGCCATCATTACTCGAGCGGCCCCGGCCCGCATGCTGGGGCTTGTGAACAAGGGACATCTTGGCCCGGGGGCTGATGCCGATGTCACCGTCTACAGTCGTCACGATGACATTGAGCAGATGTTCCGATTTCCGCGTTATGTCCTTCGTCGCGGCCAGATGATTATTGACGATGGTGAAATTCGCGCAGTCAGCAGTGGCCGAACGGTAATGGCACGCTCGACCGCCAGCCCCGATGCCGAACCGCTGATCGCCGACTGGTTCGCTCGAAATTCCACTCTGCAGTTCGCCAACTTCCCCGTGGATGATCATGATGTCGGGGATCAGACGATAACCGTGAACTGCGGGGAATCGGCGTGAGGCTGCAGGATCAGCAGTGGGATGCGACCAGTTATGGTCGTGCTTCCGTCAGCCCCCCGGCTGCAGCTTTGCTCGTCCCAGCGCTTCATTCCAGCCGGCCCGCAGCGCTTTGACTTCTGCCCGTCCGCGTGCCGGTTCAAAGGTGCGATCAATCTGCCAGTGACTTTCAAAGTCCTGCGGCGACTTCCAGACACCGACGGCCAGTCCAGCCAGCAGGGCCGCACCCATGGCAGTGCTTTCGGTGACCCGGGAACGAATCACCGGAACCCCCAGCAGGTCTGCCTGGAACTGCATCAGCAGATCGTTGGCGGCAGCCCCGCCATCAACTCGCAGGCTGCGAATGCGAATTCCGGAATCATTCTTCATGCAGTCCAGCACGTCGGCCACCTGGAAAGCGATCGATTCGAGCGCGGCGCGAGCGATGTGCGCTTTGCCGGATCCACGCGTCAGTCCGCTGATCAGTCCGCGTGCAAATGGATCCCAATGCGGTGCTCCCAGCCCCGCAAAGGCCGGAACCACATAAACTCCCCCGCTGTCCGGCACGCTGGCAGCCAGCTGTTCCACATCAGCAGAACGACGAATAATCCCCAGTCCGTCACGGAGCCACTGCACCACGGCACCGGCGATGAACACGCTGCCCTCCAGAGCGTATTCCGTCTGACCGGCACGCTTCCAGGCGACGGTGGTGAGCAGATTGTTGGCGGATGCCTGCGGCTGCCTTCCGGTATTCATGAGCATGAAACACCCGGTGCCATAAGTATTCTTGACCATGCCCGGCTTGTTGCAGAGCTGCCCGAAGAGTGCGGCCTGCTGATCCCCCGCGATTCCTGCTACCGGGATCGGTCGGCCAAACAGTGTGGAGTCTGTTTCGCCATAGACTTCACTCGAACTGACGATCTGCGGCAGTACTGACTGCGGCACCTGCAGCGCTCTGAGCAGTTCGCTGTCCCATGTCAGATCATGGATATTGCACATCAGCGTACGCGAGGCATTGCTGACGTCGGTAGCATGCACGCGACCGCCCGTGAGTTTCCAGAGCAGCCAGGTGTCGATGGTACCGAATGCCAGATGTCCGTCCCGGGCCAGCTGGCGGGCCTCCGGTACGTGCTTCAGCATCCACGCCACCTTGGTTCCGGAAAAGTACGAATCCAGCACCAGCCCCGTTCGTTCGCGAAATGCTTCCGCGTATTGTCCCTGCTGCAGGCGACCGCAGTGCTCTGCCGTGCGACGGTCCTGCCAGACAATGGCGTGATGAATCGGTCGGCCATCGCGACGGTCCCAGAGCACAGTCGTTTCGCGCTGATTGGTGATTCCAATGCCGGCGATGTCCGCTGCACTCAGCCCTGATTTCTTCAGTGCTGAACGAGCAACTGCCAGCTGTGTCTTCCAGATCTCCTCCGCATCGTGTTCCACCCAGCCCGGCTGCGGAAAATGCTGAGCAAATTCCTTCTGAGCGACGGCAAGAATACTGCCGTCGGCTGCAAACACAATAGCGCGAGAACTGGTGGTGCCCTGGTCGAGGGCCAGAATTGCGGATCCCATAACGGTGTTTTCCTGAACCTGGCGACAGTGAAATTGTTCGGGTGCAGCAGACTGCATCGGCCTCCGGTTGTCAATTCGGTTGGCAGCTGCGAGTGGACAGTGGCTGGATCGTCATCGGGCGTTGCATGCTGCTTCATGCTGCCATTTTCATAAGGCAAAATCAGCCGCTTTGGGTGGAATCACCGGCTGGCGGCCGCAAAAGCTCCTGCGGATACTCAACGGACACCAGATACAGTCCCTGTGGTGGAGCTGTCATGCCGGCAAGGCTGCGATCCTGAGAGCGGATCACCGTGCTGAGGAAGTCTTCCGGGCACTTGCCACGACCGATGTCAATCAGCGTGCCGACGATTGCACGAACCATATTGTACAGGAAGCCATCGGCCGTGAATTCGCAGATGATAATCGGGCCAGCCGCTGCTGAGGTTGTGGCTGCACGCTCATGCGGGTCCCGCCAGTCATGCTCAGCCTGCCACAGATTCTGCGCCGTTGTACGATAGACAGTGGCGCGTTCGATCGTGCGGACACTGGTCTGCTTGTTTGGATAGTGACTTTCGAAACAACGAAAATCGTGGGTGCCCAGCAGGTGCTGCACAGCATTCTGCATGCGGGCTGCATCGAGGGCGAATCCCGGAACAGTGCAGTATCCCCGCAGAAACGGCGGCAGAATGCCACGATCATGCAGCAGATAACGATACGTCTTGCGGACGGCAGAATACGTGGCATGAAATTCAGCTGCCACTTCCTGAGACCGCAGAATAGTGATGTCGTCCGGTAACGCCGTCTGCAGCGCATTCTGAAAACGCACTGCGGGAATTGAACTGTCGGTGGTGAAGCTGGCCGCCTGCGCCAGCGCATGCACTCCCGCGTCCGTTCGACCTGCACACAGGATGCGGCGGGATTCTCCGGTTACCTTCAGCAAAGCCTGCTCCAGACACTGCTGGACCGAGACATGCCCCGGCTGAATCTGCCAGCCGCTGTAGACGGTGCCGTCATAACTGACCGTCAGCAGAATGTTGCGGCGGCCTCGCGATACAGGTGCGGCAGGTGCGTCGTTCAAGAGACAGCTTCCTCAGGTTGCGGAAGACGCAGTGGGAGTTTCCGGATCTGCCGCTGTCACGCGATAACGAGCGATCAGGATGCCACCCAGCATGATCAGCATCGCCCCCAGAAAATAGGGCAGGGGAACTGACTGACGCAGCAGAGGTATTCCCAGCAGTGGCCCCAGAATTCGGGCCAGCGAAGAAAGACTCTGCCCGCTGCCCAGGACGGCGCCCTGCTCATCCTCTCCGGCTGCCTGGGACAGCAGCGAGTTCACCGAAGGTGTCACGGCCGAAAATCCGATCACCACCACCGGCAGAATGAACCACAACGCTGATCCTGGCAGGATTTCCATCCCGGTGATGCCCAGCAGACAGAACCCCAGAGTCATGAGCCCCACTCCGGCCACCGCCATCCGCTGCTCACCAACTCGAGGAAGTAATCTGCGGACCAGCATTCCCTGACCCAGCGAAAGCACAAATCCCACGTACGCATAAAGCAGATAATTCCAGCGGCTGCTGTAACCGAATCGCTGTGTGAGCAGAGTCAGCGTGCTTTCGAACTGAGCAAATCCGAATGTGGTCACAAAGATCGTTGCCAGGATCAGTGAAAGACGTGGCGCTGTCAGATGCTGCAGCAGAATTGCCGGACGGAATCCGCGGCCAGCACCGGCGCTGACGCCCGGTCGACGCGACTCCTGCAGCCTGAAGGCGGCCAGCAGCAATGCGATCGCAGAGAGCATTGAAGCCACGTAGCCCGGTGCGCCCGACGGCGGAGTCAGCAGCAGTTCGCGTACTTCCCCGCGTGCTCGAGGTTCTGCCAGCATCTGCTCTGCGGACGCCACACTCGCTTCATCCAGCACTCCGTTGTCGTTCTGCATGTACGTAATGAACTCGTCTGCCGTAATCAGGTCGGCGCTCTCCCGCCACGAATCCATGCTGCGAATCTGAGTATTCGATAATGCCACCGCGTTGTCCTCGGACACACATACTGCTCCGATCAACGGCCCGAATGTAAAGCCAATCCCAAATGCCGCACCAATCAGGGCCATTCCCCTGCCGCGGCCTTTGGCACCAGTGCTGTCGGCAATGACTGCCTGTGCCGTGGAAATGGTGGCGCCGGCAATTCCTGCACCAATGCGAGTGATGTACAGCCAGGCCAGGGGCCCCATGCCCAGCAGCAGAAAGTCGCGACCCTGGGAGGAAATCAGACCAAACAGACCATACGAACAAGTGGATCCGAACAGACCCAGAATCAGTATTGGACGCCGTCCCACGCGATCCGACAATGCACCCCAGAGCGGAGCAAACAGGAACTGCATGGCTGAAAAGGAGGCCATGAGCATTCCCAGCTGCACGCCGTCAGCGTTGAACCATGCTCCGTATCGCGGCAGCAAAGGCAGAACAATTCCGAATCCCAGCAGATCAATGAAGACTGTGATGAACACAACCACCAGCGTCGAGCGACCGACTTTGGAGGGGGCTTCGGAGTCTGTCTGTTCAGGAGTACTCACAGGGAATCCTTCAGGTCTTGCAAAAAGAAACACGCTGGCCTGCGGCCGTTGTGAGCTGACTGCAGACTGTGTGCTGCAGAAGTTCAGTCAGAGCCGACGAATGCGTTTGCGAATGTCCGTGGTAATGCTCTGGTAGGAACTGGTCAGACAGCCGTCGTCAAACACTTCCCGGCGAATGTATTCCACATCGTCTGCTCCCACCGAACGCGAAAAGATCGGCCTCAGATACTGAATGCCCAGCTGTGACAGATGCAGTCGATCCGCGTCAAAAAATGACGGATGGACTTCGCGAGGGCGAATTTCTCCGTTGCGATCACGCAGCTTGTTCGCCGCAATGGAACTCACTTCGAATCCGGTCGCCTCGCTGTACTGTAATGTGGCAACTTCGTTGTTGCTGCCCGTGGTGAGCAGATCAACGGCCTTTCCACCCAGTTGTGTTGCTGTGTAACGGTCGAACAGGATGGGACGTCCGCCCCGCTGCGTATGTCCGACCTTACGACTGAACAACGGGCTGGAATCCGGTTCGAAACGACGAGTCTCTGCGAACAGTTCGGGGCTGAGCGATTGCTTCAGCATCTGAGTTACCGCGTCGGCTGCACCCGAGTAACGAATGTTTCCCGCCGGGTCGAATGACGGCGATGTGGCACCCAGCTCGTTCCCCTGAGCGTCGCGAACACCTTCGCCGACAACGATCACGACATTCTGCTGGCGGTCATAAATGCGGGAAACCTGCTGCGTGAGCTGTTCCGAATTGACCGGAACTTCGGGGATCAGAATCAGGTCCGGCTGGGCGTAGGCAGCACCCAGGGCGATGTAGCCCGACTGTCGCCCCATCACCTCCACCACGGCAATTCGATGATGACTCTCCGCCGTGGTGCGGAGACGCTCCACCATCTGTGCCACTACAAACACCGCAGTCGCATAGCCCGGGGTCGCGTAGTTCACCATGTCCTCAAGACGAATTGTCTGGCGACCGGACCGGTGAACTGCCGCGGAATCCGGAGCATTCGGAGCTGCTGCAGACCACTCCTCCGGTTCACCCAGGTAATTCAGTCCCAGATCGTTATCGATCGTCTTGGGAGCCAGAACGCAAGGCAGGATTTCCGTCAGGGGCTGCATTCCGTTGATGGTGCCATCGCCGCCGATGCAGATGAGTCCGTCCAGCTGCAGTCCCTTCAGACTGCGGGTTACGGCGTCGCGACTTTCCGCACACTCCGGTTCAATGTACGTACGCGAGGAACCCAGAAGTGTTCCGCCTTTGCAGGGGTCCAGCTCCGGGATCGCGGAATACAGCGGATTCAGCAGCACATGCGGGGTCTGAGGGTTCAGCAGTGCGGCATATCCGCGAATGAGCCCCACTACTTCAACCTTCAGCGCGTTGGCCCGCTGGGCGGCACCGTAAATCGTTGCATTCAGAGCTGGTGTGTCGCCACCGGCGGTGAGGATCCCGATGCGTTTCATGAGTCTGTCCGAATCTCTGCCGAATGACGTGCCTCAGCGAGCCACAAAGTTGATCATCTTACCGGGCACCGCAATGACCTTGATGATCGTCCTGCCTTCCAGATGCTTCTGCACCGCGGGATCCGCCTGAGCCGCTGCCTGCATGTCTTCCGCAGTTGCATCGGCGGCTACTGTGATTCGACCACGCAGTTTGCCACTCACCTGCACAGGGATCTCCACCGTGGATTCCACGAGCAAAGATTCGTCCCAGGCTGGCCAGGCCTCATAGGCCAGCGTGTGTGTGTGCCCCAGTGCATTCCACAGCTCTTCCGAAATATGCGGAGCAA
>JALRDR010001019.1 GCA_023262145.1 Planctomycetaceae bacterium
CAATCTTGCTCAAGCAAACTTTTTCCAAGGCGACGGTAGTTTATTGACAAACATTTCTGTTGCCTCAGGTACTTATATTAGTAATGGTAATAGTAATGTTTCAGTAACAGCAAACAGTAACGTAACAGTCAGCGTGGCTGGCGGCGGAAAACCTGCTTGAGATCCTCGGGATCGGCAAACACGTGCCACGGGTCCTGGGAGGCCACAATGTCGAGTGGCTGATCTCACACCGACTGTCCTGTAATGAGCCGGACTGGTGGCGGCGGCAGTTCCTCAAAACAGAATCCATTCTCTATCGCCGCTTTGAGGCATTTGTGCACAATCAAGCAGCTGCTGCGTTCCACTGTTCAGATGAGGACCGCGAACTCGCACGACAGCTTTCGGCCGATGCTGCTGTACACGTGATCCCCAACGGAGTTGACCCCGAATACTATGCAGGGACCGATTCAGATCGATCAGAGATACCGACATTGTTTTACCCGGGAACATTCAACTATCGTCCAAATACCGAAGCGGCGACTCACCTCGTCCGTCAGATACTACCGGAAGTCAGACTACTCGCTGGGAGAGTAAGGCTGATCCTCGCAGGCCGCAACGCGCGTTGCCTGCAGTCGCTGGTCGCAGACGACCCCGATATCATCATTCGAGATACCCCGGAAGACATTCGCCCCACGTTTCGCGAAGGCTGGATCATGCCGGTCCCGCTGACGTCAGCTGGTGGAACACGTCTGAAGATTCTGGAAGCGATGTCGATGCGCCGAGCAGTGGTTTCGACTCCTGTCGGCGCCGAGGGAATGCGAGTCCGCAGTGGAGTTGAGCTGGTACTGAGCGATCTGGAGCAGATGCCTGCTGCAATCGCCACATTGATCCATAACGAATCCGACAGAAGGGCAATCGAAGCAACTGCACATAAGTGGGTGCAGGAAAACATGTCGTGGGATGTATGTACGAAACCGATCCCGAAACTGCTGGAACAGGTGATTTACGCCCATACAACTCGCTGATTAAAGCTGCTGAAGACAGCACGGCACGCGAAGTTGCTGATACAGACAACCGCCCCGGAATCACACCAGCACGTCGTCAACCGGCTGCAGCATTTCAGGAAGGGAATGTTCATCAAGGTGCTGTCGCAGATTCACCTCAATTGTGCGACACAGCGCGGTGAGCGGTAACTGCTCCGCACCCGTTCCGAACGGATCCTCAATCTCATCGCCGATCTCTTCCAGGCCCGGAAATGCGTGTGAAATCAGAAACACGACGACGGGGGTGAGTACACCGACGGTGCTGAAGATGCCGAACGGCAATGCAAAACAATAGAACGCCACGATACGATGAATCAGCACAGAATAAGCGAAAGGAATCGGCGTGTTGCGGATCCGTTCGCAGGCGCCCTGAATGTCAGTGAGGTTGCTCAGACTGCCTTCCGCAATCCCGATATGACAGCGATCAATCCAGCCCTGCTGCCACGCATAACGCAGTCGTTCACCCATCCGACGAAGCACGTACAGAGGTACGTTTTTCTGGGAAGACAGTTTCTGTAAATCATCCGCCGGGAGCAGGTCGGCCAGATCCACAAGCGGATCAGAATCACGAAGATGATGCCGCAGGTAGTGAGCATACGCGATCGTGCGGTAAACCATTTCCTGATGGAAGTCGGCAACCTCCAGCGGACGCTCCGCAGAAACCACCAGATTTGTGGTGTGCCTTGCCAGCGATCTGGTCACATTGACCAGACCACCCCACAACTTGCGACCTTCCCAGTAGCGGTCATAGGCAGCGTTGTTGCTCAACCCAGGAAGATGCTGAGTGCCACACCAATCAGAGCAAATGGAGCTACCGTCAGCGAATATGTCTCGATCTCCATCCACAGCTCAAAAACCGTAATGGCAATTGAGAACAACGTGAAAAACACAATCCGTGGCATGGTTCGCTGCAGGCTTGTGCCCCGCATCACAATCAGGTTGCGCCATTATGAACGATTTCTCCGAACAATCATCGCGGTGTCACCGCCACAATATCCGGGTACTTGATTTCAGAAATAAACCGTTGAGCGGAACTCAGTTCGCCGCTCCCGTGGCCGCAGTCGCCGACTCGACAGACTCCTTACCAAACTGAACGAAACGACGCTCATCGGGGCAGTAGGAAAACAACGTTCCGTGCTCGAATTCATAGACCCAGGCGTGCAGATTGAGTTCCCCACGAGAAAGTCGCGAAGCAACGCTGGGGTGAGTTCGCAGGTTGTCCAGTTGCACCAGAACGTTCTCCTTGATCGCTGCAGTCATCCGCTCCGCAGCAGACAACTCGGCATAATTATCATCAACGATTCGCTTTGTGGTGGCTGCATGCTGCAACCACGATGATACGGCCGGCAGCCCCGCCACAAGCTCCGGATCAAGCAGACCGGCTACCGCTCCACATTGCGAATGACCACAGACAATGATGTCATGGACTCCCAAAGCCGCTACTGCATACTCCACCGCCGCAGCCTCTCCACCACTCGACGCGCCATAAGGAGGCACGATGTTGCCGGCGTTGCGAAGCACGAAGATCTCACCAGGTGATGTCTGAGTCAACAGACTGGGGTCGATCCGCGAATCACTGCAGGTAATAAACAGGGCGTCCGGTCTCTGCCCCTCAGACAACCGCTCAAACAGCTGTTTGTGCGAGCCAAAGACAGTATCCTGAAACTCATGCACACCGCGGATAATTTTGTCCATGGCATCTCCCCCGTGCAAGAAAACCAACACACAATACACGAAAAACATTACACGACAATAATAGCGTGCTTTTCTTTTCGTGCAATACCGGTCGCGTTTTAAAGGAGATCCGGGTATACTCAAGCGATTCAGCTGGAGGTCTCCCTGCCGGAAAAAGCAGATAACGGCTGCTGAAAGTTCCAGTTCCCGAATACGTTTCCCCATTCAGACGTTCATTGCCTCACGGTTTCTTCAACACCGCC
>JALRDR010001106.1 GCA_023262145.1 Planctomycetaceae bacterium
CACTGCGAATCAGTACCCCGCGGGATGTTCCAACAAGAAAGCTGAAGAAGACAATCACCCCACACATCAGGACAATGATCGGTCCGGACGGCAATCCTGGGGCCAGGGCGCTGATCAATGCACCACTGAAGCCCGATGCGCCTCCGATCAAGGCAGCAATCACCAGCATGCGAGGCAGGTTCTCCGTCCAGAACCGAGCTGCAGCCGGCGGAATAATAAGCAGTGCGATCATCAGTATCAGTCCCACCGCCCGCAGTCCCACCATCGTGATCAGCACGACACAGGCCATCAGCAGCAGATCCAGCAGGAACGTTGAATAGCCCCGGCAGCTGGCAAACTCCTCATCAAAGCAGAGCAGCGTTAACGGCCGTCTGGCACACATCAGCACGATGACTGTGATCAGACCGGTCACGGCAATGCCCTGCGCATCACCGGATGTCATGGCTGCCGTCTGGCCGTAAATGAAGGAATCAAGACCCGCAGCGTGGCCGGAGGGAGTCTGCTGAATCACAGTCAGGATGGAAACACCAGCACCGAAGAAAACACTCAACACAATTCCCAGAGCAGCGTCTTCTTTGAGCCGCGGGAGCCGCCTGATGTACAGAATGGTCGCTGCTCCAAACAGCCCGCTGACGGCCGCGCCCGTGAGCAGCACTGACAACGATTTCGGATCCAGCCCAAGGCGCGGTGCCAGCAGAAATGCGAGCCCGACTCCTGGTAATGCAGCATGACTCAGCGCATCTCCGGTTAACGCGCGTCGACGCAGCAGAGTAAAACTGCCGGTGACTCCGGCCGCCAGCCCCAGCAGTGTGGCGCCAGAAAGCACAACTCGTGTATTGTAATCCTGCAGCAACAGTACCCGAAATCTTCCCCCCGAATCAGCTGCGGAAACGGTCGGCTCGGCCGCCGTTGCAGTCAGCGGCATGAATACTGCCAGCAGAATCAGCCACACCGAAGAAAACAGGACACCGAAGCCCGATCGAATAATTGCCCGCACGATCACAGACTCTTCTCCTGACGCCGCATCGCCTCCGTTGCCTCCTCCAGCAGTGTCAGACGTCCGCCATATGTCCGCTCCAGGTTTTCGCGAGTAAAGACATGGCTCGCCGGACCACTGGCGACCACCCGCATATTCAGCATCAGAACGGAGTCGAAATAATCTGTCACCGTATGCAGATCATGATGAATCACTATGGCCGTCCGACCGGATGCTCGCATCTCTCGCAGAATCTCAACAATCGTCTGCTCTGTTGCCGCGTCAACTGCAGCAAACGGCTCGTCCATCAGATACAGGTCCGCTTCCTGGACCAGCGCCCGAGCCAGAAATGCTCGCTGTTGCTGTCCGCCGGACAACTGACTGATCTGACGATCCGAATACTCCCCCATTCCCACCCGCTCGAGGGCGCGCTGTGCTGCCTCGCGGTGTCGCTTCAGCACCGGCCGCAACCATCCAATCCGACCAAACAAACCCATCGTCACGACATCCAGTACACTCACTGGAAAATCCCAGTCCACCGTTTCTCGCTGCGGCACATAACCCACCCGATGGCGATTCTCCCGCCAGGGCCGACCAAATACCTCGATCCGACCCGAAACACGCGGAATCAGATCCATCACCGATTTCAACAACGTACTCTTGCCGGCGCCGTTCGGTCCCACAATCCCCACAAGTTCCCCGGGCTGTACGTCAAACTCCACATCCCAGATCACAGGCTTGCGATGCCATGCAACAGTCAGGTCCTGAATCGACAACGGTAATGTCGAGTTACTCATGATTGCCCTCTTCCAGCTGCAGTTCACCCGTATGACCGGTGGCAGAAACATCTCCTCCAAGCGCTCGAACCGTTGTTGTCAGATTATGGTCCAGCATGCCTCGGTATGTCCCCGTCACCGTTCCCGCCGGTCCCATCGCGTCGGAAAATAACTCGCCACCAACGCGCACCTCTGCCCCCCGTGCAGCAGCACCCTCGATCAACGCCTCGATGCTGCGACGAGGAACGCTGGACTCCACGAAAACAGCGGAGATCTGCCGCTCCACGAGCAAATCCACCAGCTCGTTCATCCGGTGCAGACCCGCCTCAGAATCTGTGGAAATGCCCTGAATCCCCAGCACCTCCAGTCCATAAGCACGCCCGAAGTAACGAAATGCATCGTGCGATGTAATCAGCACCCGACGCTCTTCCGGAATCGTTGCAACGCTCTCCCGACCGTACTCATGCAGGGCTCGCAGACTCAACTCCAGCTTCCTGCGACGGTCCGCTATCCGAACCTCTGCCTCGGGGAGCAACTGCACCAGCGCTCGCTCGAGCTCCGGCAGACACGATGCCCAGAGAGCCACATCCATCCACAAATGCGGATCCGGCACTCCGGCCGAACCCTCTTCAACCAGTAACTGCTCCACCGGTACTGCCTGCGACACATACACCACCGTTCGACTTTGCTCCAGACGCTCAAATGTGTCCTGCAGACGCCCCTCCAGATGCAGCCCCACAGCAACAATCAGGTCTGCAGCCATCAGACTTCTGACATCATCCCTGGTCGCCTGGTAAAGATGCGGGTCCACACCGCTGCCCATCAACTGCACAACGTCAGCTTCATCGGCCACCAGCTCCCGTACCAGATCTGCAACCATACCGACCGTCGCCACGATCCGTGGTCGCGGCCACTGCACTGTGGATTCATCCCACTCTCCACAACCTGCCATCAGCAGTGACAGAATCACGATCGCATAACGTTTTCCCCGGTTTGCTTGCGGCATCTGCAGTTTCCAATACACCTCTGGAGCACAAACGCTGTTGCCGTCGACCCCTTCACAATGAGACGGTCGACGAATCAACGCCGGATACAAAATGTAGCGCAGGCTACATTATAACAGGAACGACCGTCCAGAAGAATCCAGACACCCCGGGTTTTCTCCGCCGCAATGGTCATCGCCAGCAGTTCACCGGCCGCTGCACCTGCCGCAATGAAACCACCGCAACGAAAAGAGGCCCTCGACTGAGGGCCTCTGATGCACAATGCGGAGCCGGATCGGTGTCGCCAATCTGCGATCTGATCAGGACAGTCGCCGTTCCCGGATCCAGTCAGTGTGGAACTTCTCACCCCGTGGACGATCCGTGCGTTCGTAAGTGTGAGCACCAAAGTAGTCACGCTGAGCCTGCAGCAGGTTGGCAGGCAGTCGCCCGCGACGGTAGCCGTCGAAATACGTCAGCGCGGCAGAAAAACCAGGCACTGGCAGACCAAGCTGAATTGCAGTGGAAACAACCCGACGCCATGCAGGCTGAGCTTTTTCGACCGCATCGCGGAAGAAGTCATCCAGCAACAGGTTTTCGAGTTCCGGGTTCTTGTCGAACGCACTCTTGATATCTTCGAGGAAGCGTGAACGGATGATGCAGCCTCCCCGCCAGAGCAGCGCGATCGGACCGTTTTCCAGCTTCCAGCCGAACTCCTTCGCCGCAGCGTCCAGCTGTACGTAACCCTGAGCATAGCTGCAGAGCTTGGATGCATAGAGAGCCTGTCGGACATCATCGATGAACTGAGCACGATCGCCGGAGAACTGCGTATCCGGACCGGACAGCACCGCTTCAGCACGGACGCGTGCATCCTTCTGAGCCGAGAGACAGCGGGCAAAGACGGCTTCGGTAATGAGAGTGGTTGGAACACCAAGATCCAGAGCATGCTGGCTCATCCACTTGCCGGTGCCCTTCTGTCCCGCCGTATCAAGAATCAGATCCACCAGATCCTGATCTGTTTCCGGATCCTTCACAGTGAAGATGTCACGGGTGATCTCGATGAGATAGCTTTCGAGTTCGCCCTCATTCCAGTCGCGGAAGACTTCGTACAGTTCCTGATTGGTGAGTCCAACGCCATACTTCAGAATGTAGTAGGCTTCGCAGATCAGCTGCATGTCACCATACTCAATTCCATTGTGCACCATTTTGACATAGTGCCCGGCACCGGCTTCACCGACCCATTCGCAGCAGGGAATATCGTTGCTGGGTCCGACTTTGGCACTGATCTTCTGGAACACATCCTTGACGTAAGGCCATGCTTCAGGATGACCACCAGGCATGATGCTGGGGCCCTTCAGGGCGCCCTCTTCACCACCGGAAACTCCTGTGCCGATGAAGCGAAATCCCTCGGCAGCCAGTTCTTCGTGACGACGATTTGTGTCAGTGTAGTCGGCGTTTCCGCCGTCAATAATGATGTCACCCTGATCAAGGAGCGGCTTGAGCTGGCTGATGACTGCATCCACCGGAGCGCCCGCCTTGACCATAATCATCACGCGTCGAGGCGACTCCAGACTGTCAACAAATTCTTCCAGCGTGTCATAGCCGGAAATCCGCTCGGCAGTTCCTTCCTCAACTACACCTTCAGGCCGACTTCCCAGCCCGTTCAGAAACTCATGAGTAGTTTCAGTGGTGCGATTGTAAACCCCCACTGAAAAGCCCTTGTTGGCCATATTCATCACAAGGTTCTGACCCATCACGGCCAGGCCGATCAATCCAATATCATGCTTCGACATAATCAGTGCACTCTGAAAGAAAACAAATTTCAGCAGCGTCCCGGCACGCATAACAGGCAGTACTCGGCTGCGCCGGGCAGCCGGATCAGGTGATCATTTTCGCCGTGCGGTGGCGTTGCTGCTCTAACGCTGAACTCGTGCCGATCCGCCGGAAGCAACCGCTTCCACTTCCTTGATTGTGGCCATGGTGGTGTCCCCCGGGTAGGTGGTGAGCAGAGCACCATGAGCCCAGCCCAGATCCAGTGCGGTCTGAGGATCCTTGCCGCTGAGCAGACCGTAGATCAGTCCGGAGGCAAATCCGTCACCACCACCGATGCGGTCGACAACGTCCAGTTTCATTGTTTTTGCCTGGTACGTCTGGCCTTCCATCCACAGCACTGCACTCCAGTTGTGTCGGTTTGTGGATTCCACTTCGCGCAAAGTTGTGGCAACGGCTTTCACACCCGGCAGCTTCTCAGCGACCTCCTCCATCATCCCGAAGAACGCACTCGGGTCCAGCTTCGAATGGGCTTCCACGTCCTGCCCTGAAAGCCCAAGCCCCTTCTGCAGGTCTTCTTCATTGCCCACCAGCACGTCAACATGCTCGACAATGCGATTGAGCGTATCCTGAGCCTTGTCGAGACCACCGCTGATCTGCCACAGCTTGGCACGGTAGTTCAGGTCAAAGGAAGTAACTGCACCCGCTGCCCGGGCTGCCTTCATGCCCTCAATGATGACTTCCGGAGTCGTCGGGGAAAGAGCCGCAAAGATTCCTCCGCTGTGAAACCAGCGCACACCCCCGGCAAAAATTGCATCCCAGTCAAAGTCGCCAGGCTTGAGCATTCCGGCGGCTTCGTTGCTGCGGTTGTAGAAGACAATCGGAGCACGGACGCCATGGCCCTGATCGCTGTAAACCGTAGCCATATTCGGCCCACGAACTCCGTCGTGATCAAATCGCTTGTAGAACGGACGAACGCCCATGGCTCGCACACGCTCGTTGATCAGTTCGCCGATGGGATAGTTCACCATCGCAGTTGCAATGCCGGTCCTGAGCTGAAAGCAGTCGGCAAGGTTGGCAGCACAGTTGAATTCCCCGCCGCTGACGTGGATTGAGCACTGGCTGGCCTTGCGGAACGGGATAATTCCCGGATCCAGACGGTGAATCATTGCGCCGAGTGACAGAAAATCCAGATCGCCGGAAGCAGCAACGTTAAGCATTAAAGAGGTTCCTGAAAGCAATGAGACAGGTGGGCCGGGCTGAAGATATGGCAGCGGCTTTCCGACAACGGGTCACAGCCAGCTGGTCACAGCCAGCTGATCAGAGCCGGCTGATCAGAGCCAGATGGTCAGAGCGTACCGCTGGCAGGCTGGTGCAGTCCGCACGCACATCTTCAGCATCGTCAAAACAGTTGACTGAGGACGAGATACTAAACAGAGCCGGGAACGAATTCAAAAGAACAGCCGGTTCCCGGAATATGTCCCGGTCTTCGAGAATTTACGGCAGAAACCATCCCCACTTCTGATGCCAATGGGTCACTCGGCGGCCGCCGGATCAACGGATGAGGCAGAATCATGCCCCCGCAGTCGGCGAATTGTCTCCTGAGCGTCGATCACCAGACTGAAGCCAATCGGAATCAGCACCAGCGTGAACACAGTGGATACGATCATCCCGCCCAGAACTACCGCACCCAGTCCCTGATACAATTCACTGCCGGCACCAACACTCCAGACCCATACTCCATCGGCCAGCACCGGAAGCGGCACGACCAGCGGCAGCATGC
>JALRDR010001213.1 GCA_023262145.1 Planctomycetaceae bacterium
GGATTTCTTTACCAACGTAGCACCACATGGCTCGGGAAATACAAACCATGTGCAGGTAACGACGGAGCAAAGCAAGCAGACTTATGCTCGGCAGTTGCAGGATAAACAGCAACGCGAAAGTGCCCTGCAGCAGCAGCTCAAAGAGCTGGAGCAGCGTTTATTTGCGGCGCTTCGTAAGGCGGACGCGGACTTCAAGGTCCCGGAAGCAAGTGCAGTGCCCAATGACGGAGTCGTTCTTGCGGATTCTCGCAAAGAGCATCAACTCTGGAGCTACACACTGAAAAAGCCCGCTGACAACTGGTTCGACATCGCCTTCGACGACAGCGAATGGAAGGAAGACAAGGGTGGTTTCGGAACCCCCGGCACGCCGGGGACAAACATCGGGACCCGTTGGAGCAGTTCGGACATCTGGATTCGCCGGGATTTCCGTCTCGACCAGATCCCCACGCGAGTGATGCTGCGAATTCATCACGATGAGAACGCGGAGGTCTATCTGAATGGAACTCAGGTGGCCAGCTTCAACGGCTACGTCGTTGACTACACGGAAGTAGACATCACTGAGCGAGCAGCGAACCTGGTGCAGACCGGGCGAAACACGATCGCTATTCACTGCCGCAACACCGGCGGAGGGCAGTACATCGATGCCGGACTGGTTGTGGACGGGGCGGATCCGATCCGTAATCTGTTTGCGGAGCACGCAGATCGACTGCTCGGTGAAAAATCCAATGCCAGTTACCTGGAACTGAAACGCAGGCTGGCGGAAAGTCAGGCGAGCGTACCGGAACTGCCAGTGGAATTTGCGATGGCTGTTGCCGAACGCGGGCGCAACAAGACGTGGATTCTGGGCCGCGGCCTGCCATCCATGAAGGGCGACGAGGTGCAGGCGGCATTCCCGGAAATTCTCAATCCCCCGGCTCCGCAGATCGTTGAGAACGCTGCGGCAGATTCTTCTGGCCGGCGATCGGCTCTGGCCGACTGGATCACAGCTCCGGAGAACCCCATGACCTCTCGAGTCGTAGTGAATCGCCTCTGGCAGCACCACTTCGGACGGGGAATTGTTCGCAGCAGCAGTGACTTCGGTTATCAGGGGACTCCACCAACGCATCCACACTTGCTTGACTGGCTCGCCAGCGAAC
Organism: Planctomycetaceae bacterium; assembly: GCA_023262145.1. Lineage (GTDB taxonomy): Bacteria > Planctomycetota > Planctomycetia > Planctomycetales > Planctomycetaceae > SXXK01. The sequence goes on from JALRDR010001213.1 coordinate 1,137, forward strand.
TGGTGAATCAGGGCTGGAGTCTTAAGAAACTGCATAAGCTGATCATGATGTCCAGTACGTATCGGATGTCATCAGCCGGGAACGAGCGGGCCCTGGCAATCGACCCGAACAACGAACTGTTCTGGCGTTTCAATCTGCGGCGTCTGACAGCGGAAGAGATTCGCGATTCCATTCTGTCGGTCACCGGAACTCTGAATCTGAAGATGTTTGGTCCGCCAATTTTTCCTCCGCTCTCCGAGGAAGTGCTGGCAACGGCATCGCGACCGGGAGCAGCGTGGGGGCGATCATCTCCCGAGGATTCTGCTCGACGGTCTGTTTACATCCACGTGAAGCGATCTCTGCGGCATCCGATGCTGTCGGGATTTGATGCTCCGGAAACCGACACAGCCTGTGCAGTGCGAGTGACCACCACGGTACCGACGCAGGCACTTGGAATGCTGAACAGTGAGTTTCTGAATCAACAGGCGGGGTTATTTGCGGCACGGATCACTGCGGCGAAGCCTGATTCACTGACGGAACAACTGGCGTTCGCGCTGCAGTTGACCACAGGTCGTCAGCCAGCCGCAGCAGTTGTTGCAGATGACCTGAGGTTCCTGCAGGAGTTGCAGTCGGAAGAGCATGTGACTGCGGAGGAGGCGTTGCGGATTTTTTGTCTGCTGCAGCTGAATACGAATGAATTTGTCTATCTGGACTGATCGGCAGTGCTGCGGTCCTGCGAAGCAACCGGGTTGAAGAAGCAGCACTGTGCGGCTGCATCAGTTTCAGACAAACGAAAAAACGAATTTGCATGGTCTGACGCAGGGTGATGAATCCATACGCGTCGACAAACAGATACGGGTGACAGGAGAGGGTGAACATGAACTGGAATTCTCGCAAGCAATTCTGCGGACGGACTCGCCGGGAGGCTCTGTGGCAGACGGGATGTGGATTTGGTGCGTTACCGTTGATGTCCCTTCTGTCTGGTGACGGATACTTTGGAAAGCAGGCTGCTGCAGCGGATGAACTGGCAGCGATGAATCCACTGGCACCGAAGCCCCCGCACTTTGCGCCAAAAGCAAAGAGTGTGATCTTTCTGTTCATGTACGGCGGTCCCAGCCATATCGATACGTTTGATTACAAGCCGGACATGTACGGGATGGACGGGAAGACGGTCGACGTCAGGACGTTTGGCCGCGGCGGCAAAAAGAACGGCGGCCGAATTGTGGAGCCGAAGTGGAAATTCAGCCAGTACGGAGAATGCGGCAAGTGGGTGAGCGATCTGTTTCCGCATGTCGGCAGTTGTGCAGATGATATCGCGTTTCTGAATTCCATGACCGCGGATTCCCCGATTCACGGATCAGCCATGCTGATGATGAATTCCGGCAAGGTGCTCAGCGGCAGCCCTGCTCTGGGCTCGTGGGTGAATTACGGCCTCGGCAGTGTCAATGAAAATATGCCGGGGTTTGTGGTGATGCTGGATCAGAAGGGCGGGCCAATCAGCGGCGCAAAGAACTGGTCCAGTGGTTACATGCCAGCCAGTTACCAGGGCGTCGTCGTGCGTTCGCAGGGGGCACCGATTCTGGATCTGGCTCCGCCACAGGGAATGACAACAACTTCACAGCGGCGATTGCTTGATCGCCTGCTCGAAAAGAACCGCACGCATCATGCAGCGCGGGAAGACAATTCGGACCTTGCCGCCCGCATCGCCAGTTATGAACTGGCGTACAAGATGCAGCAGTATGCCCCGGAAGCGGTGGACGTACAGCAGGAGACGCAGTCCACGCAGGAATTGTATGGGCTGAACAATCCTCAGACGGAGGATTTCGCGCGGAAGTGTATTCTGGCGCGGCGGCTGGTGGAGCGTGGAGTGCGCTTCATCCAGATTTATTCCGGGGGTGCTCACAACGACGACAACTGGGACGCGCACGGTGACCTCGAAACGAACCACAACTACCACGCCGGTCGTACGGACCAGCCGATCGCGGCCTTACTGAAGGACCTCAAGCAACGGAATCTGCTTGATGAAACACTGGTGGTCTGGGGCGGGGAATTCGGTCGTCAGCCCACCGCTGAGTATGCTCAGGGAACAGGCCGCGACCACAATTCCTATGGCTTCACCATGTGGATGGCTGGTGGCGGAATCAAGGGCGGGATCAGTGTGGGATCCACGGATGAGCTGGGTTCGACGGCAGTGGAACGTCCGCTGCACGTGAAGCACCTGCATGCGACGGTTCTGCATCAGATGGGACTGGATCCGAACCGGCTGTCGTATTTCTTCGGCGGTCTGGACCAAAGACTGGTGGGTGTCGAGCATGTGGATCCGATCGCGGAAATTATTGCCTGAGGAAAGCGGACAGAGAAATTCAGCTGCAACCGCTGAACCTGCCAGTACCCCCTGCCTTTACCGATTGTGACCACTGTGCAGCGTGACCACTGTGCAGTGTGACCGCTGTGAAGTGTGTCACGCGGGCGAGCGGTCGGCAGCCGCAAATCTGCCTGTCGAACGTCATCGGCGATTGCAGGCGTAAAGCGAATCGATGTGCCGTGTTCGATGGAATTGATGGAGATCAGCGCCGATGAAAACACAGAATCGCCGACGCTTCATTGGACAGTCAGCGGCCCTGGCAGCAATGCCGACATTTGGCCTGTTTATCGGCGGCAGTGTACGTGCCAGTCGGTCTCCAAATGAGCGTCCCACATTTGCCGTGATTGGCTGCGGCGGCCAGGGCACCGGTGACGGACGCCGTGCGACCGCTTTTGGAGACGTGAAGGCGGTCTGCGACGTTGATTCGGCTCACGCAGACTACGCCAAAGCAGCCTACACTCGCCGTATGTCGGAACAGGGACGGCAGGTCGCCATCGACGTTTACGAGGACTATCGCGAAGTGCTGTCGCGGGATGACATTGATGCCGTGATCTGTGGCACTGTGGATCACTGGCATGTGAAGATTTCAGCGGAGGCATTGCGTGCCGGCAAGGATGTGTATTGTGAAAAACCGCTGACGCTGACTGTGGATGAGGGACGAGTCATCACAAAGGTGGCGGCAGAGACAGATCGCATTATTCAGGTGGGGACACAGCAGCGTTCGGACGAGCGTTTTCTGCAGGCAGTCTACCTGGCTCATTCCGGACGGCTGGGAAAGATCCGCAAGGTGACGGTGGGGCTGAATCACAATCCATTCAGCAAGCCGCTACCGGCAGTAGCGCCCCCAAAGACGCTCAACTGGGAGCTCTGGAAAGGACCGACCGCGGACGTGCCGTATCGCTTTCTGCAGAACGGCAAGGATGGCCAGACGCTGGTCAGAACGCTGGGGGACGGCAGTATCAATGCGTCCAACTGTCATCAGGAGTTTCGCTGGTGGCTGGAGTACAGTGGCGGAAAGATGACGGACTGGGGAGCGCATCATGTGGACATTGCGCAGTGGATTATTGACCAGTGCGGCCCGGGTCAGGGGCCGTTGAGCATTAAACCGATCATGGTCGAAGCCAGAGTGCCGTTTGACGAGCATGGCAATCCGACGCTGGACGATCGTTATAACGCTCCGCATCGCTTCACGGTGCAGGCGATGTTTCCGGACGATGTCGTGATGGAGATCACCAGCGAGGGGCGAAATGGAATTCTGGTGGAGGGCACGTCCGGTCGCATTTTCGTGAACCGGGGGACGATTTCCGGCAAGCCAATTGAGGATCTGGCAACACAGCCATTGCCGAGCGACTGGCTGGAAGAGTATTACGACGGCCCGATCGTCGAGCACGTCAACAACTTTTTCAACTGCATCGCCAGTCGACGGCGGCCTGCTTCAGACGTGTGGACTCACGTGCAGTCCATCAACACGTGTCATCTGAGCAACATCGCGATCCGCCTGAACCGTGAGATTTCCTGGGATGCTGCAACAGGTCAGATCAAGGGTGATCCCGTCGCCACGGCGATGCTGCTGCGGGAGCCGCGAAGTGGTTACGAGCTGAATCTCTGAGCAAATTGGTGACAACGTATCGTGGCTGCCTGTTGAGTGTGACGTCAGCAGAAACCTGAGTTCACGGATTGACTGGTTCTGCAGCTGACATGAGAATATCGCAGGCCATCATATTCCGGATTGATGTGCCTTCTTCAGAAGACATCTGCAGGAGCAGGTCATGTTGCTGATGAGACATTGTTTTCGCGAGCTGGCGTTAATCCTGTTTTGTCTGAACCCGATCGCTTCTGCAATGGAGAACACGGTCGTCGAAACCGGCGATAATCCGTCGGTGGAGCAGTCAGCAGCATCCGCGGCAGCAACAGCAGTGCCGGGCAAGGCGTCAACTGAACAGTCACTGGAGATTTTCCAGAAACGCATTCTGCCGATTTTCCAGTCAGCGAAACCATCCAGCTGCACGGAGTGTCATCTGAGCGGAGTGGACCTGTCGGATTATATCCAGCCGGATCAGACACAGACATTTGCATCGTTACTCGCCTTATCCCAGCATGCTTGGATGGTGTCGGCGACGAACTCGACGGTGACACCGATGCGGCCATCTCCGAGCAGCTGCGCACGAAC
>JALRDR010000070.1 GCA_023262145.1 Planctomycetaceae bacterium
GTACCAGCATAGCTCCCTCCTTCGGTTTCCATGATCGACCGAAAAGGGCAGCTTCTGCAACAGTTCTGCATTGAGCGGCACAGCTGCGTGCACCGTTGCGAAAGGCAGTCAAGTAAGAAGAGGTGCAGTCGTTACAGCCGAACTTACCGGACCACACCTGCGGCCGATTTCATCGCCGTCGACGGCCTTTTCCTCCGCGTTTCTGCCCCCGTCTGGCAAATCCTGGGGTTTCGCTGCCAGCATCCTCAGGCAGAGCCTCTCCCAGCTTTCGCTGCAGATCCTGAATCTGGTCCCGCAGCTGGGCAGCTCGTTCAAAATCCAGTGACTCCGCAGCGGACAGCATCTCCTGCTCCAGCTCTCGGAGGTATTCCTGAGTGACAAACCGCGTTTCACTCTCAATTCCGGCCGATTCACGTTCAATCCGCCTTGCTTCGACTTCCTCCTCGATACCCTTGCGCACTGCTTTTTGCACCGAAGTCGGCGTAATTCCGTGCTGTTCGTTGTAGGCAGCCTGGATCTTGCGCCGCCTTTGAGTCTCATCAATCGCTCGCTGCATGCTCTCTGTCACGCTGTCTGCATAGAGAATCACACGCGCGTTCACATTTCGAGCAGACCTGCCAATTGTCTGAATCAGACTTGTTTCACTGCGCAGAAAACCCTCCTTATCTGCATCAAGTATTGCAACCAGCGAAACCTCCGGCAGATCCAGCCCTTCTCGCAGCAGATTCACTCCGATCACAGCATCATGCCGTCCCTCGCGAAGTTCTCTGAGCACTTCGACACGCTCCAGGGCGTTCAGTTCGGAGTGCAGCCACTGACACCGAATCCCCTCTTCCTTCATATATGCCGACAGATTCTCAGCGAGTTTCTTTGTGAGTGTTGTAATCAGAACACGTTCACCTGCCCTGGCTCGCAATCGTACCTGCTCTGTCAGATGCGGCACCTGTCCGCGAGCCGGCACCACATCCACTTCCGGATCCAGAAGTCCCGTTGGGCGAATGACCTGTTCAACAACCTCACCCTCTGTCTGGTCAAGCTCCCAGTTCCCCGGAGTCGCTGAGACGAGAACACGAAATGCTCGGCGTTCATTCCATTCGTCGAATTTGAGCGGACGGTTATCGATTGCCATGGGCAGGCGAAATCCATGGTTCACGAGTGTCGTCTTGCGAGCGTGGTCGCCGGCGAACATTCCACGAATCTGAGGAACTGTCACGTGTGATTCATCGATGAAGATCAGAAAGTCATCCGGAAAAAAGTCATACAGGGTATACGGCGGCTCTCCAGGCTTGCGACCAGCCAGTGCTCGACTGTAGTTTTCAATCCCGGGACAAAAACCGGTTTCCTTCATGAGTTCAAGGTCATGACGCGTTCTGGCTGCCAGTCGCTGTGCCTCAAGGAGCTTTCCCTCCTTCTGAAACTGCTTCAGCGTTGTATCCAGTTCTGTTCGGATTTCATCCAGCGCAGCATCAATCCGACTCTGCGGCATCACAAAATGCCGCGCCGGGTAGATATAGATCTCCTTGAGTGACTGAGACTCATTTCCGGACACCGGATCGATCATGCTCAGCTTCTCAATTTCGTCTCCCCAGAGCTCAATTCGGTATGCAAATTCCTCATACGCCGGCCAGCACTCGATCACATCTCCACGGACCCGAAACTTCCCTCGACCCGGGTCGAAATCATTGCGGTCATACTGAATATCAACCAGACGCAACAGCAACTGGTCGCGATCAATCTGCTGTCCTGTGTACAGTGGAATCATCATTTTCAGATAGTCGGCGGGTGAGCCAAGACCATAAATGCAGCTCACTGTCGCCACAACAATTACATCTGAACGACTCACCAGAGCACTGGTTGCCAGCAATCGCAGTCGATCAATTTCCTCATTGATCGAGGCATCCTTCTCGATGTAGATATCCCGCTGAGGGATGTATGCTTCCGGCTGGTAATAATCGTAGTAGCTGACAAAGTAGCTGACCGCATTGTTGGGGAAGAACTCCCGAAACTCTGAGTACAACTGGGCTGCCAGTGTTTTGTTATGCGAAAGAACCAGCGTTGGTTTCTGAACCTGCTGGATCACATTGGCCATCGTAAACGTCTTGCCGGACCCCGTGACTCCCAGCAACACCTGTGTCCTGCGATTATCGCGAATCCCACGACTGAGTGCTTCGATTGCCGCTGGCTGATCCCCCGCCGGACTGAATTTGCTGGCCAGCTGAAACTTGCGATCCGTACGTTCCATGAATTCACCGCCCCGCACGGTATCAACACCGCCTGCCCGGCTCCGCCACACTGCAGAACTGCTGCCCGCTCGGATTATACGCTGCACAGAACTGAAAACAGCAGCCGGAGCGCTGGACTGCCGCAAACAGGCGCTACTGCGACTGTTCCTGCAGCCACGTCAGCGCTCGGTGCAGTTGCGGATCACGTGCAATGACCGCAGCAACCTCCTCGCCGGCAGCAATTCCCCGATGCCCATCCCGGGAACGACGCAATTCCTTCCACTGATCGTCCTCAAGACGCAGTCGCAGCTCTTCGTCAGGCATGACTCCCCAGGTGTCTTCCGGACCGTCATCCGGAAACCGGTGAATGTTCATCCCCCCCGGACGCAGGTAGTGGGCAGTCGTCAGCTTCAGGGCAGACCGCCCGTTCTCCATCCGAATGACATTTTGAACGCTTCCCTTGCCAAATGATCGCTCGCCGGCAATGGCGGCTCGAGAATGATCCTGC
>JALRDR010000092.1 GCA_023262145.1 Planctomycetaceae bacterium
GCGGTGTCCGGTCGTGTTGCACAGAATGTGTGTGTTCATAAGTGTTTTGTTCAGTGCCACTTATGGTGCTTTGTGTTGTGTCGGCACACTGTTTGCAGTTCCCACGACCGGAGAATTTTCTCTGCCACTCCCACGCTTGTGGAATTTGGCCCGGATATTTTGACATGTCGCTCAGGCACTGTGAATTTGTTGATCTGTGAATTTGTGGATCTGTGAATTCAGGTGACGGCGGAGCCAGAGCCGGATGCTGCCTCGAGATTTCGGGGGTGTGTTTGTGCAGTGCGCTCGCAGCCGTAGGTGTGTTCACCCGTTGTGGTGCTCACCCGCGTGGTGGCTCACTGCTGGTTTGTGCTGCTGGTTAATTTTTCCGGCAGTGCTGTGCTGCGACACAGGTGTTGGTGATTTTGTATCCGTGAGGTCGGTGCTGTCTGGCGTGTGGTTTGATGCAGTCGACATCGAAAAGCGAGAAAGATTTGAGGAGAAGCCGTGGCCAAGTTACTGACGTTCGATGAAGAGGCTCGAGGTAGTCTGCTTTCCGGCGTTTCGAAGTTGTCGAAGGCGGTTGCCAGCACTCTTGGTCCCCGGGGGCGGAATGCCGTTCTTGACAAGGGCTGGGGTGCCCCGAAGGTGACAAAGGACGGTGTAACCGTCGCTGAAGACATTGATCTTGAGGATCCCTACGAAAACGTTGCGGTGCAGCTGGTAAAAGAGGCGGCATCGAAGACGAATGATGTTGCCGGGGACGGTACGACGACCGCGACAGTTCTGGCGGAAGCGATTTACCGTGCCGGTCTGAAGTACATCGCTGCTGGTGCTGATGCGATGGCGCTGGGTCGCGGTGTGAACAAGGCTGTTGCCGCGGTGACAGAGGCGCTGTTGGCGATGTCCAAGACAGTCCGCGTTTCTGATCGGGCGCAGATTGCCCGCGTTGCGACCATCGCTGGGAACAACGATCCGGAAATTGGGGAGATCCTGGCTGATGCTCTGCAGAAGGTCGGCAAGGATGGTGTGATCACGGTGGAAGAGGGTCGGCATGTGGCGACCGAGGTGGATCTTGTTGAAGGGATGCAGTTTGATCGCGGCTACTTGTCGCCTCACTTCATCACTGACCAGGATGCTCAGGAGGTGGCACTGGATAACTGTCGTATTCTGATCCACGAAGAGAAGATCAGTTCCGCGAAGGCTCTGGTGCCTGTTCTGGAAGCAATTTCCAGGAGCAATGCTCCGCTGCTGATCATTGCTGAGGACATTGAGGGCGAGGCACTGGCGACTCTGGTGGTGAATAAGATGCGCGGCATCGTCAATGTTGCTGCCGTCAAGGCTCCCGGTTACGGTGATCGCCGCAAGGCTATGCTTGAGGACATTGCGATCCTGACTGGTGGCAAGGCGTTCTTCAAGGATCTGGGTGTGAAGCTGGAGAATGTTCAGCTGAGCGACCTGGGGACAGCTCGCAAGATCCGAATTGATGCCAACACGACGGTAATCGTGGAAGGTGGCGGAAAGAAGGGTGCGGTTGCAGGGCGGGCCGAGCAGATTCGTCGTGAGATTGAGGTGACAGACAGCGAGTATGATCGCGAGAAGCTCCAGGAGCGGCTGGCGAAACTGGCTGGCGGGGTGGCTCAGATCAGCGTTGGTGCTGCGACGGAAACCGAGATGAAGGAGCGTAAGGACCTGATTGACGACGCGTTGGCTGCCACGCGAGCGGCAATTGAAGAGGGGATCGTTCCGGGTGGTGGTGTTGCACTGCTGCGTTGCGAGAGTGCTCTGGATGGTCTCAGCCTGAAGGGTGACGAGGCGTTTGGTGTCGAGCTTGTTCGTAGCATTCTGGAAATGCCATTGCGAACGATCGCGGCCAATGCCGGTCTGGAGGGTTCAGTGGTGGCAAACCGTGTGAAGAAGGGCAAGAAGGCCTCCCACGGATATGACGCGCTGAATGACCGTTACGGTGACATGTTTGCGTTCGGCGTGATTGACCCGACAAAGGTTGTGCGAACTGCGCTCCAGAACGCTGCCAGTGTTGCTTCATTGCTGATGACGACGGACTGCATCATCGTTGATGAGCCTGCCAAGCCGGATGCTGACGGGCATCACGACCATCACCACGACGGTGGTATGGGCGATATGGGTATGGGCGGCATGGGCGGAATGGGTGGCATGGGCGGCATGCCCGGCATGATGTGAGATCGGCCGTGTATGCGGGGGAAGTGATATTTTCAGCTTCCCCCTGACGGAGCATGTCGTCAGGTGTCCCTCGGTCGTGTCATTGCTTCTGGAGTGACGCAGGCGAAGGACGCCTGAGCGACTGGCTTCTGGTCCTTTGTTCGGGTTCAGTGGCGCATTCAGTTTTATTTTACACGGGTGATCCCGTTTTCTGGAGTTTATCGATGAAGATCAATCCACTTGATGATCGCGTAGTAGTGCGACCAAACGCTGCAGAAGAAGTTACCTCCGGCGGCATTGTGCTCCCGGATGCTGCTCGTGAAAAGCAGCAGCGTGGAACCGTCCTGGCCGTTGGTCCGGGGCGTCTGCTGGACAGCGGTGAGCGTAGTACCCCAAGTGTTGCGGTTGGTGATCAGGTCCTGTTCGGCAAGTACGGCGGAACCGACATCGAGGTGGACGGTGAGGAAGTCAAGATTCTGCGTGAGAGCGATATTCTCGCAAAGCTCGCGTGAGTTAAAGCGGTGTTTCGGAGCAGCCTGCCGGTGGTCATGGGATTACTGGCAGGCGATCGTAGTGGACCGGTGTTGAACGCCGGCAACTGAGGTGTCGTGAGTATTCGTGCAGAGTCTGCTGTCGCGAAATACGCGATACACACGACATACACGACATACACGACATAACAGAACAGATATCCGGATTCAGATTTCATCAGCGTTCGTCGCTGTAAGGAGCCTACGAAGTGGCAAAGCAACTTTTGTTCGATGATCGTGCTCGCATCAAGCTGCAGCGGGGTGTTGATACTCTGGCCAGTGCTGTCGCGGTGACGATGGGGCCAACTGGGCGGAATGTCATTATCGACAAGAGCTTCGGCAATCCCGTTGTAACGAAGGACGGGGTCACCGTCTCCAAGGAAGTTGAGCTGGAGGATCCGTACGAGCACATGGGAGCAAAGCTGGTGAATGAAGTCGCCAGCAAGACCAGTGACACTGCGGGGGACGGAACGACGACTGCAACGGTCCTGGCGCGAGCAATTTACAACGAGGGGCTCCGCAGCATTTCGCTGGGGGCGAACCCCACTGTGGTTCGACGCGGAATCGACAAGGCCGTTCAGGCTGCTCTGGCAGCAGTGGAGAAACTGGCGCGACCGGTTGAGTCGAAGCAGCAGATTGCTCAGGTTGGTGCGATTTCAGCGAACAACGACGCTGCGATCGGGAACCTGATTGCAGACGCGATGGAGCGAGTGGGTCGTGACGGGGTGATCACCGTGGAGGAAGGGAAGGGCAGCAGCACGACCCTCGACTTCGCGGAAGGCATGCAGTTCGACAAGGGTTACATCAGTCCTTACTTCGTGACTCAGGCTGAGGACATGAAGTGTGTGATGGATAACTGCCTGATCCTGTTGTTTGAGAAGAAGGTTTCCAGTCTGCGTGAGTTTGTGCCGCTGCTGGAGAAGGTTGCTCAGACAGGCCGTCCATTGCTGGTAATCGCGGAAGATGTTGATGGTGAAGCACTCACAGCCCTTGTGGTGAACAAGCTGCGTGGCGTACTGAAGATCTGCGCCGTCAAGGCTCCGGGTTTTGGTGATCGTCGCAAGGCTATGCTGGGTGACATCGCTGTTCTGACC
>JALRDR010000103.1 GCA_023262145.1 Planctomycetaceae bacterium
GGAGCAGCAGCAGGAGCTGAAGGGCTATCCGGTCAGCACAGCATTTGCCAGCACGGCGACCAGTCTGCTGGCGTCCGTTCTGCCGACGGTACAAATCATTCCCGATGCAAACGGATCACGGCTGCTGGTTCTGGCGCGACCTGCGGAACATGCTCAGGTGGCGTTATTGCTGAAGAGTGTGGAGAGCGCGGAGCGTGCTGAGCGAACGCTGCAGAGTTATGCACTGGAGCAGCTGAATCAGACGACTGCAACGACCATGCTGGCGACTCAGATTCCCACTGCAGCGGTGACTGTTGATGCGGCGAATCGGCGATTGCTGGTGATGGCCGGGTCCAGTGATCATACCCGAGTGGCAGAATTGCTGGATGAACTGCGTGTTCCGGGATCAGAACTGAAGCTGCAGTTTTACGAGCTGCAGAGTACTCCGGGGGCATCCGCTGTGAGCACTCTGTCGGCACTGGTTCCGCAGGCGGTGGTGACACTCGATGCCACGCTGAATCGGCTGCGAGTGATTGCGACAGAAGTCGATCATCAGCAGATCGTGGCGACATTGCAGACACTGCAGCAGGCGGTCGGTGATACGGAGCGAACGCTGCAGTTTTACCCGGTGAATTTGCAGGTGGCAGCACAGACGCAGGCCTTACTGGCATCTACCTGGTCGGATGTGACTTTTCGGCTGACGGCTGAGGGGAACCGGCTGATGGCGCAAGTGACTCGACAACGCGACACAGAGATCCGAGCGTTACTGGACCGACTGCAGCAGGAGCAGCCATTCTCAAGTGATCGTTCACTGCGACTGTACTCCATTCACGATCTGGGCGGGAATGCGACAACGGTACTGCAGGCAGCGGTCCCGGCGGCATCCATCAGTGCAGGAGCTCATGCGGAGCAGCTGATGATTGTGGCTACGGAAGCTGAGCATGGTCGGGTGGGTGAGTTGCTGCAGCAGTTGCAGCAGGTTCGTCCGACGCGGACTGAAAAGGTGCTGGATGTCTATCCGTTGCACGGCAGTTCCGCGAGTGCAGTTCTGCGAGTGCTGCAACCATTGGTTGATACGGGAATTCAGATGACCGTGGATCCGGGAGGCAGGCAGTTGTTTGTGCGTGCTCCTGTGGATAGACAGGCTGAGGTGAAGCGGCTTGTGGAGAGCATCACTGCCGGACTTGCGGACAGGGGCGATCGGGAGACAAAGTCCTATGTCATCGGGGCCCCGAATGCTGATGAAGTGCAGGAAGTGCTGCTGGCATTGTTTCCGGATGCCACCATCGTGACGGATGCCGATCGGAAGATGATCGTGGCTACCGCAACGAAAGCTCAGCATGAGACGATCGAGCAGGTGTCAGCGCAGATGCGTGGCACTTCAACCGGAGCCATACGGCCGAAGCCACAGATCTATCGACTGCAGAGTGTGGACGCAAAGACGGTGCAGAATCTGCTCGACTCCATGTACAACCGCTATGACAACGTGCGGGCAACAGTCAGTGCAGAGACCGGAAGTCTGATTGTACTGGCTCGGGAAGATCAGCATGTTTCCATCTCGGAACTGATCGCTGAACTGGACGTACCCAGTGCGACTGCCGAAGCGAACGAACTGGCTGTCTTTCGGTGCAATCGAATGGATCCACTGTCGGTGCAGGAAGCTCTGCAGCCGCTGTTGCCGGCAGGATCGCGGGTCACACCTGACCGTATCGGCCGGCAGTTGTTTGTGAGTGCGCCGTCATCAAAGATGGCCAGCGTGCGGGAACTGGTGGGGCAGGTGCTGTCGTCAAACGGCGCTGCGGGGGATGGACTGAGGACACAGAGTTACTGGCTGCGACCTTACGAAGCAGATGAAGCCCAGGAAGTACTTGAGCGTCTGATGCCGGATGCGGTACTTGTAACGGATGCCGCTGACGAAGTACTGGTGGCCACGGCAACACCTGAGCAGCATCAGACGATTCAGGAAGTTGTCTCTCAGATGATGAGTCGTGAGGGCAGGGCGGATGCTGCAGAGCCACGGTCGTACCGACTGCGAACAGCCGATGGTCAGACCATCGCTCTGGCATTGCAGACGATGTTTGGACGAACAGACAATGTACGAGTTTCCTTCGATTCCGGGAGTAATGCTCTGCTGGTGGTCGCTCGGCCCGGACAGCACGAGATGATTGCCGGCCTGGTGCAGGAGATGGAACCGCCGGTCTCAGCGGAAATGCCGAGGACAATTGAGGTATACTCGCTGCCCGGTGTCGACGGGGATACGGTTCTGGAAGTCATCCAGGGTGCGTTGCGGGCTGTCGATGAAGGAGCCAGTGTTTCGTGGGAAAGTTCCACAGAGCAGATGGTTGTTTCCGCAAACTCGGCTGGTCAGGCGGAAGCTCGGGTTGTGACGGAACGTTTTCAGGAGAGTGACGAGCGTGAAACTGCTGTGATTCAGCTGACAATTCTGTCGGCGGATGCAGCTGTGAATGCGATCGAGGGTCTGTTCGGAGCTCCTTCGAGTTATTCGTCCCGCACAGCAACAGGCTCTTCGTATTCACGTCGAACCCGCTACAGCGGCCCGATCGTGCAGGCGGATGAAGATCTGGAGCAGATTCTGATTCGGGCAACCCCGCGGCAGATGATGGAGATCCGTGACCTGTTGACTCAGATGGGTGAGCCCAGTGCGTCCGTCGGGAGTACTGCTGGTCGTCGCAGTGGTTCATCGATGCGCGTGATCCCGTTTCCGGGTGATGCCGAGGACACTGTTCGAAAGATCAGGAATCTCTGGCCGTCGTTGCGGAAGAACCCGATTCGAATTCTGCGGCCCGGTGAACTGGTTCCCCCGGAACAGCCGCCCCGGCAGGAGCGTGACGGGGATTCCACGCAGACCGAAGAGCGCTCAGCACCGCAGCAAGTTCCGGCATTCTCGTCTGCTGTCATCCCGACGGCGATGAAGTCTGTTGCCGATGAGGGGCATGATGAGCCAGCTGAACCTGATGCAGCGGCTGAGATAATACTGATTCCAGGATCAGGAACAGTGACAATTGTCTCTGAGGATAAATCAGCTCTGGATCAGCTGGAGCGTCTGTTGCAGAGCATGGCTGCAGTTTCAGGAGTTCGCAGAAGTCGGGACTTTGCAATCTACCAGCTCCGCAATGCCGGCGCTGAAGATGTGGCCGACACAGTGGAGGCGATTTATGAGAGTCCGGCTGGTCGACTTGCTTTTGGCTCTGTTGTACTCGTCCCGGAGACGCGTCTGAATGCACTTCTTGTTTACGGCAACCGCAGTGATCGCGAGCGGATCGAACAATTGCTGGAGGTGCTGGATTCAGAGAAGGCACCGGACTCCGGTCGTGTTTTTCGCACAGAAGTGATCGCAGTGAATTACGCATCGGCAGGACAGATTCTGGATGTGCTTTCAAGCGTTTATCAGACGGAACTGGCGGCTGGTGGCAGCAGGCGACCGGTGACGATTCCGGCGGGAATTGATGCTGAGGTGGCGAGCGTTCTGCGGCAGTTGAACGCGCGTAATTCAGCCCCGCTGCTGACGATCGAAGTCCAGCAGGAAACCAACTCTCTGGTGGTGAAAGCACCTCAGAGTCTGATTGAGGAATTGCAGGAACTGGTAACTCGGCTGGACGAATCTGCACGTGATTCCCGAGCTCGTGGGATCCGCCTGATTCCGCTGCAGAAAGTGAACTCACGCCGTGTGATGCAGATCCTTGGTGATGTTCTGGTGGAGTAGCCGGGAATTCTCGGATTCGGTGAGAGCCTCAAACAGCTGCGGATTGGAGCAGAAATAACAAAAATACTGATTTTACTGCCGATTTTCGGCATGTGGCAGCCCGTGGAACTGACGAAAACAGGGTATTACGCATTGTGACATCTGTTGGCATCAAACAGGCTATTGAAGGGGTGGAAATCCCCTTCTAGAATCAGTTCTGCTGCGAAACGATCCCGGCCCTTGTCCGGTCGTCGCAGTCCCGCCAGAAATCCCACCTTTACATTGCCGACTCAGCCTTCCCACAGTCGGCTCAGGATCTGTCTTTCATGAGTACTCCGCTTTTGGTGCGTCCTGCGGCGCGCCCCGAATCGACTTTACGTCTGAATGCGGATCAGCTTCAGGAAGCTCAGCAGGCTTTTGAAGAGGGTGGCATTGCTGCCGTGGCCGGCCTGTTTGGACTTGCCACTGATCTCCAGGCGCTGCAGGCGATTGGTACTTCACTGTTCCTGCCGCTGATCGATCTTTCGCGAGAAACACCTGATAAATCGTTGCTGGATGGATTTCCATTGCGGCTGGTGCATCGCTACGGCGTGTTTCCGACTCGTCGTGAGAACTCATCGCTGCAGATCGTGCTGAGCAATCCGTTCGACGTTCGTGCCATCGATGCTGTTGCAGCAGCAACCGGTAAGTTTGTATCCGCCGTGCTTGCGCTCCCGCAGGAAGTTGCCGGGCTGATCAAGACACACCTGGGTGTCGGGGCCCAGACGCTCGACGGCCTGATGGCTCAGACTGCCGAAGACGAGGCAGAGCTGGAACTTCTGAGTGAATTGAGTCTTGAAGACTCAGAAGTCGCAGCGATGGCTCAGCAGGCATCGGTGGTTCGACTTGTCAATGACATTCTGACGGAGGCCGTTTCTGCTCGCGCAAGTGATATCCACATGGAAGCCCAGTCTGGCGGAATGAAGATTCGCTATCGCATAGATGGGGTTCTGCAGAACCAGCCTGTGTCTCCTGAACTGAATCGTTTTCAGGCGGCGATTCTCAGTCGACTCAAGATCATGGCTCGCCTGAACATCGCAGAAAAGCGTGTTCCTCAGGACGGCCGTATCAAGCTGCGAGTATCCGGGCGAGAAGTGGACATTCGCGTTTCCATCATTCCCATGCTGCATGGTGAAGGGGTGGTCATGCGTGTGCTCGACAAGGACGCGATGCAGTTTTCGCTGTCCGGTGTCGGCATGGAAGCGGATACCTGCTCACGGTTTCGCGAGCTGATTCGGATGCCTCACGGGATTGTGCTGGTGACGGGGCCGACTGGTTCCGGAAAGACGACAACGCTGTACAGTGCTCTGGCAGAGATCCGCAGTGAGCGAAACAAGATCATTACGACGGAGGATCCGATTGAGTATCAGCTGGAGGGGATCAATCAGATTCAGGTGAACCACAAGGTTGGTCTGACATTTGCTTCGTGTCTGCGGAGTATTCTGCGTCACGACCCTGATGTTGTGCTGGTGGGTGAAATTCGTGACTTCGAAACCGCTGAAAACGCTGTTCAGGCTTCGCTGACCGGTCATATGGTTTTCAGTACGCTGCACACCAACGATGCAGCCGGGGCATTCATGCGGCTGAATGACATGGGGGTCGAACCGTTTCTGATCAGCAGTACTGTTGAAGGTGTGATGGCACAGCGTCTGGTGCGCAGGCTTTGTAAGCACTGCCGGGAAGCTTACATGCCATCTGCTGACGAAGTGCCTCAGGACTTTCCGGAAGCCGTCTGTCAGTCGCAGCAACCGATCTATCGAGCTCGGGGTTGTCGACAGTGTCGTGGAACAGGTTACGCAGGTCGACTTGGGATTTACGAACTGCTCGTGACCGATGACAATATCCGGGCACTTGCAGCAGAGAAACGCGGTACAGCGGCCATTCGTCAGGCTGCAGTGAAGGCCGGGATGCGAACGCTTCGTCAGGACGGCTGGCTGAAGGTTGCTCGTGGCGAAACCAGTATTGAAGAAGTACTTCGAGTAACTCGAGCGGACTGATCGCTGCGACTGTGAATTTGCAGCGAACGAGCGGCGATCCGCTGCATCGTCGGTCAACTCGAACGTGGCCCTGAGAACTGGTAACGAACAGGGAATCCATTGCCGGAATTCTCCTACACCGCCCGAACCATGGCAGGTCAGGACGTCAAGGGTCTGATTACGGCAGATTCACGTAATGATGTCATGACCCTGCTGGCTGGCAAGTCGCTGTACCCGCTCAGTGTTGCTCCGGCACGCCAGCCACTGCTTCGGCTGCAGTTCCGCCGTGGAGTCAGCACCGAAATACTGGCGGCCACTCTGACACAGCTTTCCGATCTGCTCCAGAACGGCGTGCCATTGCTGCACTCCCTGGAGCTGCTTGCACAGCAGACGCCGCAGGAGACGATGCGAGAGGTATTGTCTGATATTCGCACGCGGGTTGCGGATGGCCGCCAGCTGCATGAAGCCATAGGAGGGAGTCAGGCCGCCCAGCCCCAGCGCAGAGCAGAGCTCGATGCGATTCGCGCCAGCCTCCTGGGCGGTAAACAGGGATTCCAGATTGTCGATACAGATTTCAAGAGAGGTCATGATGGATTCCTTTATTGGGGAGATCAGACC
>JALRDR010000104.1 GCA_023262145.1 Planctomycetaceae bacterium
CAGATCCAGAGCATGCAGTAACGATCCTTCCGCCGGCCGTTGCCCCTGCCCGATAATCTCTGCCAGTTCTTCCGGAGCACCAAATGGACGGTGATTCAGTGCCTGCAGCAGCCGCTTCCTGCCGTCGGCAAGCTGGTCCTGCAGTTGCTCCTTGTCTGCGATCGCCTGCAGACTCACTTCCAGCAATGCACCGGGCCACTGAAATTCCATCGGCCGACCAGGAATTCGCTGACCGTAACCAAATGTCTGACGCACTGCCGGACTGCGCAGCGCATGATGACAGGACTGACAGTCAAACACAGCAAGCTCAGGCCAGACGACAATTGCATCCTCGCGCTGAGTCGCAGTGGCGGTACCGGACATTAACGCCAGTGACTGCCGATAAGCGGTCAGACCGCCAATGACACTCGCCCGAAACCGCGGAAGCGTCTTCTGCAGATCCATCGTCCCGGAATAGTTCTCGCGAACAAATTCATCGCGAGACTCAAATTCCGGCTTCTCGCAAACCTGTCGCCAGTGAGCGGGCATGGCGTCTTCAAATCTGGAGATCTCAATGCCAGGCAGAGGTGGATGTCCCGCTGCATACATTACGTGAGTGACAACTCGATTCTGCTCCGGATCCCCGATGTGGCACGAGTAACAAAGCTGAGCCTTACCGGCTGCTGACCGAATGTCCCTGAATCCGTACTCGTGTAACTTGCGCTTCGTTGAGAATCCTCGCCAGTCAGCCGGTTTCCAGTGTCGGTCAATCCACAGCGACGCGGGACCATGGCACGCCTCACAGGAAACACCTGCCCGCTGAAAAGCCGCAGAAGGAGCAGCCACAGTGGCAGCCGGAAATTCCGGCAGATGTGTACTCAGACCTGTGTGGCAACTGAGACATTCCTCACGCTTCACAGCATCTTCAGGCTTCCAGCCCAGACGCTCTGCCATCTTCTGCGCTGACTTGCTGAGCAGTTGCTCATAGGCGCGACGATGAACATCCTGCTCCTCCCAGATGGTGTATTCATCGAGCGCACAGAATGCGTTCGACTGAAACTCTGAAGGCTTCTCACGGAACGCGTGACACAGGTAACAGCCGCCTGGTCCGAGGTAAGACAATTGCAGCCCTGAGACTTCTTCGCTCGTGTCACCCGCATTCTGTGCCAATGCCCGAGAATTCGCGCACGAGAGTACCCCGCCAAGCAACATGCAGAACAGCGAAGTACTGATACCGATCCTGTTACTATTCATCGCCGCTGAGTTCCCTGCGCAATTCGTCCCAGATTCTCAGATCAGGATGCATCGCCTGATCACTCACCCCGCCTTCTGCTGACCGCCACAGATCGGGACTC
This sequence comes from Planctomycetaceae bacterium, assembly GCA_023262145.1. Classification (GTDB taxonomy): domain Bacteria; phylum Planctomycetota; class Planctomycetia; order Planctomycetales; family Planctomycetaceae; genus SXXK01. Next base: position 1,335 of record JALRDR010000104.1, read on the forward strand.
TGAAGTTTCCACCCCCGCTCCGAATCTGCCGTCTGGAATAGTAATGTCTGCCGCAGTTTTCTGAGCCACTCATCAAATTCGGTAACACTGATGCGCTGGTCAGTTACCGCCGGTACATATCTGCGCAGGGCTACCAGTGCGAGGTAAGTCTGAGCCGCATTGTCCCAGCCCCGACTTCCGATCTGATCTGTCTCGTCAAGAAGCCGGCGGAGCAGAATTGCAGCATCGCTGTCACTTGCTTTCGTGGAAGCAGCAGGAACTGGAGCCTCGAAATCAAATTCCGACATGATTTCGCACAG
>JALRDR010000120.1 GCA_023262145.1 Planctomycetaceae bacterium
CGGCAAGCGCGCTAGCAAAACCATGGCTCTGCATCGCAAAATTAGCACCTGTTTGAGTTCTGCCGGAGTGGAAAACGCTTCGCCGGTGGGAAGTACCCCCGCCGAATCAATGGCGCTGCCGGGCTGCTCTTCGTCCCGCCAGCGACCGATGGCATCGAAATTCTCCAGGCCAAAGCCGATCGGGTCAAGAATACGATGACAGTTGGCACAGGTGGATTCTGACTGATGCAGTGCCGTCAGCTGACGCAGCGTCAGTCCCTCGCGGCTGACCTGTTCCTGTTCTTCCAGTTCCGGCACATTCGGCGGCGGCGGCGGAACACGTTCGCCCAGAATCTGTTCCAGCACCCAGACGCCGCGTTTGACCGGACTGGTGCGTGTGGAAAAGGAGGTGCTGGCGAGTGTGACCGGCATGCCCAGAATTCCGCCGCGATTACTGTTCTGCAGTTGCACACGTCGCATTTCCGGGCCCTGTACGCACTGCTCCAGACCATAAAGTTCCGCCAGCGGCTGATTCACAAACGTGTAATCGCTGTCGATGAAGCGAAAGACGCTCTGGTCCTCCTGCACGACGCTCTGAAAGAACAGGCGTGCTTCGTCCATCATGGCCGCACGCAGCGTGGGGTTCATCTCCGGAAACAGTTCCGGGTCGAACAGCTGCGACGCAAAGCTGTTCAGGCCCAGCCACTGAGCTCCGAAGCCGTCAAACAGGGCGCGCGCTCGCTGGTCGTTGAGCAGTCGGTCCACCTCGGCCCGCAGGACATCCGGCTGGTGCAGTTCGCCTCGCTCGGCCAGTGCAGACAGGTGCTTGTCCGGTGGAGCTGCCCAGAGCAGATAGGACAGCCGCGACGCCAGCTGATAATCACCCAGCGGGATGATTGTGTTGCCGCCCCGAGACTCGACCGCATCCGAGGAGACGGCCGGAGTAATAAACAGGAACTGCGGTGAAACGAGGATCGCCTTCCACATCAGCGTGAGCGCTTGTGAATGGTCCAGGTCGTTTTCAAGTCCCAGATCGAAGACATCCACCAGAACGTCCAGTTCTGTCTGTGTTGCGGGTCGCCGATAGGCATCGCGCGCCAGTCGCGTGGCTACATCGCGGGCCAGCTGACGCGGATCGTCACAGTTGTTCGGAGCCGCACCGAAGAGTTGCCGCTGCAGACGTGTGGGCCTGTTGCCGTCGGGGGAAATGACCTGCGCCACCACCTTGTTGGCGATGTCCAGATACAGTTCCGACTGCAGCGGGGAAATGGAATTGAGGTACCCTTCCCCGACTACTTCATCGGGCAGACTGTCGGTAATCGACCGATTCACACCGTACAAAGCGTGCAGCGTGTTTCCGTATTCTGATTTGCTCAGCCGCCGCATGACGAACGGACCAGGATCGCGGGGGGCCAAATATTTCAGGCTGGCGATACCGTCGATGAAGCGCTGCCGTTCTTCTGCCGTGGGCTGCTTGCCGGCATCTGCGGGCGGCATGTCGTGGACTTTGACATTGGCCACGGCTTTCTTCCAGTGGAGTGCT
>JALRDR010000353.1 GCA_023262145.1 Planctomycetaceae bacterium
CTCGCTGTTACTCGCGAGGATCAGGTGCGTGTAATTGCGTGTCGGTTCAACATCAACCCCTTTGGCCTCGATTGTGATCATGTCGTCTGTGATCATCGTCTTGAGAGTGGACTCGTGTTTTTTGTCGCCAGCAAAAAACGCTTCATCACCGAACAACACAACACAGTCACGCAGGTGTGCGTTGAATGAACCAACCAAGTGCTTAGGGTCACTTACAGTCAGGAAGTGACGACCAAACAGAGCCCCGAATTCTTTTGCAAAAAACGACTTACCAGTACCCTGATCTCCACGTAGGACGATGGCCGTTTCACCAGGGCGGTCGGGGAACTGAACCGCTCGTGCCATCCAGTTGACAAGGTACTCGAAATAGACCTCGTTGTTGTCGCACAGGTTGACTCGCAGGTGCTCCAGAAACGGCTCAACATCACCGGGGATGGCCTGCACACCGAACCCACGCCACAGGTTGTAGGCTCCTGGAATTTCCTTACAGGGTGCAAAGCAGAGTGTGTCATACTGCCGCCGCTGTGGGTGTTTCAGCCACCAGGCACCGAGCGGAGAATACTGCTTCTCGCCCTTATCGTTTTCACCGATCTCGACTTGCAGATGCATGTACGCATTTCGAATGTCAGTGAAGCTCGTTTTGGTCACACGTGTGCGACCAACAGCGTGATCCATGACCTCCTCAATGATGACACACTTGCCTCCGAAATTGCGAATCACAGCATGTCGCTCATTCATCTCCAGCAACTGTGGGTCGATCGCATATTGGCGAGCACGCGCGATCTGCCGTTTGGCGTATCGCTCTGAATTTGGATTCTCCAAGATGCTCTCGGAGATCCCAAAGTCAGGGTCCGTCAAGATCGAGTAGATCATCTGGTCGGGGACACCGCACTTGACGAGTCGAGTGACGCAGTCAAACACCCACGCGCTGCGGCTGTTGTCACCGTCTTTGATCTCGTCCGGATGCATGCCCTGCACGATGATCACCTTGACGCGATCACTGACCTCATACTGATCGAGGTCGTCAAGATCAATTCGTTCACAGTTCTCACTGATCTGCAGCTGCTGTCCGTCGACACCACTTCCAGTCATCGCCTGTGTAGTCTGCAACGCTGGAAACAATGACAGGCTGTGACTGTGTCTCGTCTCAATCCACAGACACTCAGCCAGTCGAGGCTCGCGACCCTTGCGGCGTTTGCGGGCATCCGGCCAATTGACCGTTCCCGGCAACCGCATGATGCGGTCAATGTTGTGGCAGTTGTCAGCATTAAAGATCACTTCCAGTCGCTGGTTGTGCGCCTTCGCTGACTCGGCCTTGGTCAAATCGCCACCGATCTGGATCGGCTCAGAGAGCAGCCAGAATGCCTGAATCCCACCACCGCTGCTGACGCAGCACGATGCAGGCGGAATGCCATCACGACCAGCTCGGAGTGTCTGTACAGTCCGTAGACGGAACTGATCGAGATCCTCCTTGCCTTTTGGGTCGATATCGACGTGCAGCCACGTTACAGTCGCGATGTCCCCACGCTCTGCCTTGCTCGTCAGGTGTCTCGTAGGAATTGCAACATGGTAGTACACGTTGTGATCGGTGTTGTAACGGGCAACCCAGTTGCGCATTTCGTCCGCAGTTTGCGGAGTGAATGTTTGCGTGGTTGTGCGTTTTCCATTGTCGGCTGGTTTGTCCGGCAATATTGCAGTCAGCACCCACGGCCCCTCTGGGTGGAATGCCCGTAGAAACTCTTCAGCCTGCTGTGGCCTTGCGTTCAGTTGCATGGTTATTGATTGCCTGTTGGAACTCCGGGGCATACTGCTGTGGCCTGCCGCCACCCTCGACGATCATGTAAAGTGATCGCGAAAAGCCGACAACCCCTGCAGTGTAGGTGGTTGTGTACGACGCGCGTTCTCGCTCAATGCGGAGCAACTCATACGGAGTCGCATCCCGAGTCCAGTTTTCAGCCACAAATGCTTGGACATCGCTCAACAAATCGTCGGAAACGCGAGTCATGTCTCCTGTTTCAATTTTCCGATATGCGTATTTGGTCGTCCCGAAATGATTCGTCAACTGATCCTGTGTCAGACCCAAACGGATGCGTAGCACCCGCATGCGTTCGGAAATGGTTAGGTTTTCGTTGTTTGCAAGCATCTGAAAAGTTTCTCCCTATCGAGTCCAGATTCCATTACCAGTACGGCAGCGGACTCCAATTCTGACCGTACCACGTTACCCAGTATATCGGCTGCAACAGTGCCGCGAAATAACAACCAGTCATATTTTCCTACTTTGAGCAAAACCCAGCTGACACCTCCGTGGTATTCCCACGCGACATGCCAGGCTCGCTGCTCCGGAGTGAAATGCCTCACGCGAACGGGAGTGGTGGGCCGAACCGGGAATTTATCCAACTCCTTCAATTCGATCCAACCACCCACGTAGGCCACGTCTGGGGTGCCCGGATAAATGTGGCCGTTCTCCACAGCAAATGCTTTGAGTTTCCTCAGCGCTGCGACAACGGGCCTCCTGACGTGTTTATGCTCTGCTGTCACTCGGCTTTCAGTTCCACGCCTGTTTTGGCGATCATTGACCACCCTGAGAGATCACGGTAAGCATCTGCCAATGGTTCATTCGCTACTGTCGCAGCAACACCGGTCTCCCGGAGTGACTGAATTCGTCGAATTTTTTCGTCCATGGCTGTGTGCGCTTTCTCGACCACTGTCAGTGAGGGACCAAGAATTTCCGCCTTCTCCAGGCTGTTGCCGTAGTCAAGCTGCTTCGTCAACAATGTTATCACCAACGACAGTGCGTTGGTCAGCAACGCTACTGTAAATGGTGTGTTCACGACACGACTTTCGTTTTCCTGACAGAGCTGCAGCAGCGTTGCAATTTCCTCGAGAATTGGTTCAGGCACACGAGGTCGTCTCACTGTTTTCGGAACTGAGCCGTCGCTAAACGTGGTCGTATGGGTTTGGAGCAGCTCCATAATCCTCAGCCCAGCTGATGCTGGTGGTATCGGTAATGGTCCTGTATCACTCATTGCGGTATCTTTCTGGTATCAACAGACCGTAAAACAAAACGAACGGCCAAAGCATTGCCAGACACGTTCGTACAAAAAATCGTGGGAAGCTGAACGGTCTGTTGCAACCACCGTCTCGACGACCGAGAAAGTAGATCGCAAAAACAATCCAGATTGCGAAAACATAATTCATTCGATATCTCCCCAGTTGGGGCCAAGCTCCGTGTCCACCTTGACAGGCACCCGGAGCGGTATGGATTTACGCATTACTTCGGCAAGGGCTTCCGCCTCCTCTCTGCCACTTACAGTTTGGTCAATCTCATCATGCACCTGCAGCTGCAAACGAAAACCAGCACGGTCTGCATCAACCATCGCTTGTTTTCCCTGATCAGCTGCAGACCCCTGAATTAGACGATTCAGGGACTTGTGTGTGTGCTCATAATTACCAAGATCGTCCTTCGTGAACCTACACCGACGACCAGAAAATGTCGTCAGGAAACCCTGCTCACGAATCCGATTTTCAGCCAGCTCTGCCATCCACCGAACATACGGAGCACGCTGATTGAATGTCTCGTAAATCTGCATCGTCTCAACACCTGCCACTTCGATGTTCCGACCACGATGCCGGATAATCTCTGTCGGTAGGCCCAACGACACGGCCAACGACCGGGTGCCCTTACCATAACACAGCGACAAATACAATTCCTTGGCCTGCTTTCTCGGAAGACCCGTCAACTCAGACATCATCTGATGGCTGTCCATTGAGGGATCAACGTGATATCGCTGAACTGCTGACTGCACAACCTCACGAATTCGGTTGCCTTCCAGCAACATCGTTTCTGCACAAACCGACGCCCAGTGCAGCAGGATGCGTGGCTCCTGTTGGCTGTAGTCGTTGCAGCACCAAACACCACCCTCATCCGGCAGATAGATGCATCGCCAATCCTCTGCAACCTCATCACGAACAGGCTGCTGTTGTAGGTTTGGGTCAGTGCTCGATAGCCTGCCGTAAGCAGCGCCCTGCAACCCACCATCGTGACGCTCTCGCCGCAGCTGGTGGAACGAGCAGTGGATACGTCCATTAACCATGTGGGATCGAATCGACTTCACGAACGTCGTGCGGATTTTGTTGGCTCGTCGGCATTTCAGAATCGCTCGAGCCAACACATGGTCGATCGATGACAACACATGTTTGTCAACAGATTTGTGGCCCTTGTCCGTCAGTGGCAACTGGACCCCCGTTGTCCGTTCCACCAGTGT
>JALRDR010000382.1 GCA_023262145.1 Planctomycetaceae bacterium
GCGAACGCGATGGTGCCGCACCTGCACGTGGTGAACGCGACGGTGCCGCTCCTGCTCGTGGCGAACGCGACGGTGCCGCCCGGGGATAGCATGCAGGACGCTGCTGCTTCCTGCCGGTTCGCTGTTGTTGTTGCCGGGGGATGTCACTACGCCGGGTAGCAAAGTTCTGGATCCGCAGGGTTCGTTGTTTCGGGTGTTGCAGCAGTTGCAGAGTGAGGTCGCAGAATGACGGGAGCAGGTGAGGAGCACCTCGCCTGCTCTCGATTGTCAGCAGTTTGCTCTGGAATCTGTGCAGCCCGAGACGTCAGCTCGCGGTATGGGCAAAGTACTGAACTGATCGCAAAGCACTGAGATAATCCGGTCTCAGCAGCAGAGTTCGATCGCGATTTCAGCCGACGGTTGGTCGCGATAGCTGCGGCCCAGGCTCTCAAAAGTCGTTTTCGCTTACATCAACGCGTAACTTCGTCGCAGAAGGTCCACGTCAGACTTGTGACAAGACTCGTCACGCAGCACGACGGTGCTCGTACTTGAGTATGCCAGCGATTCGTTCGCGGCATTCGTTGTGGTGATCAGCGGAAGTCGCATCATCGCAAGGCTCAATCAGTGCCTTACCGAGTCCCACATGGTTGCGTTCAGCGTGGTAGTGCTCGACGTATGACGGGGAGGATGTACAGCGTCGCCGGGTCCGATCCGTGACCACACCTCGACCGTGGTGATGTTCGGGGAAAAGAATCCCAGTGTGTGCTCAGAAGCGTGGAGGAAACAGGGATTCGCACCCCGGATAGTTGATCTCACGGAGTCACAGAGATACGGAGCCGCGTCGGTCGGTGGGGGGCGGGGTTGCAGGGGCAATGCCGTGGGCGTTCTGGAGCAGACGAGGCACTTTCAGCGCCGAAATGGGCCGGTGTCCGGTGTTGACGCATTAGCTAAGGCACGGAGATGCAATTATCTGCGTCTCGGAACGCAGTGTTTTCTCTGATTTTGACGTCGGCTGAGACTTCATGGATCGACGAGTGTGAATTGGGCGTACTGTCAACTGGAAGTCCCGCAGGTTGCTCGAGCAGGCAAGGTACTGCATCTGATCTGTGAATTGACCGATGATGGTTCGCCACCGTTGACGCGGTATCAGCGAGTGGTGATCCGTGCTGCCAGTCCGTGATGGCAAAGAGTTGACGCGGTCAGAGATTTCCTGCTGCAGAGACGCATGACAGCCGCCTGCATGTGATATGCTTCCGCCCCTTCCAGGGACGGTTTCAGCCCGGCCAGTTCGCAGCGACTCAGCAGAAAGACAGACAGAAATGACAGAATTTCCCGAACGCACCTGCTCCATCGAGCGGCTTGTC
>JALRDR010000397.1 GCA_023262145.1 Planctomycetaceae bacterium
AGGATCGGTACCGGTACGCTCCTTGGTTGCTGGCTTCAGGTGGACATAGATCTTGAACAGACCTGGCAGGGTGAAGATTCCCGGTCCGCTGGAGATGTTGTCAGAAATGATGCCCTCAATTGCTTCCAGCATTTCGCCAGCTTCCTTGCGGCTTTTTCCTGTACGCTCTGCGAGTGCATTCAGGATCTCTGACTTGGATGGTGACTTTGGTTTGGCGGCTGCTTTCTTTGCCATCGCTGGGCGTCTCCCTTGAGTGTCTCAGATATTTTGGTCAGAAGAACTTAACAGTATGTTTCAAATGGAGCGGTCGAGCTTTGAGAACGAGCACCCCGTACAGATATCCGTGCGGAGTAGAGTTTTCCTGCAGAAACGTGTCAACGCTCTGTGAAGCACAAAATATCCAAAACTCAGCATTTTCCGACGTTTTGGCAAGATTGCGGAAATCCTGGTGGTTGGTGGAGGTACTGGAAGCGGGTCAGCGGGAGGTAATTGGGTTCCCGATTCAGGTGCGGTGAGCAGTGACTTCATACATTGGTTTGACTACGCTCAGTGAGAATTCCTGCTGTATTTCGCCGCTGATATGCGGCGGTGAATACCTGCTTGTGATGTCTGAAAAGGAAGCTGAGGCGGCCGGGACTGTGTTCCGATGCAATCGTGGCAGAGCTTCGTGAAACTCCCGATGTTGCTGTGGTGAAAGGGTTTGTGATGAGTGGCCGGTTGTTGATACGGGTATTTCAGAGACTACTACCACTGGTCATGGGCCTGCTGATGTCCCGGCTCACGGCTGATGAACTTCAGCAACTGGAATATCGCAATGCGGGTCTGGAAGTGGATCTTGGGGTTGGGCTTTGGGCATGGCCATTACCGATGGACGCGGACGGTGACGGGGATTTTGATCTGATTGTCTCCTGTCCGGACAAACCGTCGAACGGGCTCTGGTTTTTTGAGAATATCACCGGAAGTACAGCAGAGAATCCGCTCCCGGTGTTTCGTCCGGGAAGAAATCTTGGTCGAACCGTTCATTATGTGATGCCCAGCTACGTGAACGGAGAGGTTCGCGTGCTTTCGCCTGGTCTGGAGTATCCCCGACTGTTTGAGCGGGGATTGGAGGAGCAGGTTCGGCTTCCCATTGACGCTCGATTTCACAAGCCGCTGGGGAGTCAGCCAAAGGGGCCCAAAGTACGCCACAACCAATGGAGATATGTGGACTTCAATGGAGACCAGCAGCTTGATCTGGTGGTCGGTATTGAGGACTGGAGTTATTACGGCTGGGATGATGCCTGGGACATTGAGGGAAACTGGATGCACGGCCCGTTGCATGGCTGGATCTACGTGTTTCTGAACACAGGGACGACCTCGGCACCGCAATATGCAGAGCCAACGCTGCTGCAGGCGGATGGCAGTCGACTGGATGTATTCGGGTGTCCTTCTCCGAATTTCAGCGATTTCGACAACGACGGAGATCTGGATCTGATTTGCGGAGAGTTTCTCGACAGCTTCACCTATTTCCAGAATGTGGGCAGCAGAACGGAGCCGGAGTATGCTGCTGGGGTACGTCTGACTGCGGACAGTGGTCAGCAGCTTGCAATGGAGCTGCAGATGATTGTTCCGGTGGCGTTCGACTGGGATCTGGATGGGGATGCGGATCTGATAGTGGGTGATGAGGATGGTCGCGTGGCATTCATCGAGAATGTATCGCCGGGCCAGGCTGGAGCTGCCCCGATATTTCGTGAGCCGCAGTATTTTCGCCAGCAGGCCGACACATTAAAGAGTGGTGCGCTGGCGACACCGGTGGGTTATGACTGGGACGCCGATGGTGACATTGACCTGATTTCCGGGAATACGGCTGGGTTTATCGAGGTGTTCGAGAATCTGAGTGGTCCCGGGGTTGCGCAGCCACGCTGGGCAGCCCCGGAACGTCTGCGTGCAGGAGACAAGGTCTTCAGAATAGAAGCGGGGCCAAACGGGAGTATTCAGGGGCCGGCTGAGGCGAAATGGGGTTACACCACGCTCAACGTTGCTGACTGGAATCTGGATGGGCTGCCGGATGTGGTGGTGAATTCCATTCTGGGCAGAGTTCTGGTGCTGCCAAACTGCGGTACTCCGGAGCAGCCAGAATTTGCCGAGGCTGTGCCGATTGAAGTTCAGTGGGATGGCAGGCAGCCAGAACTTGCCTGGGGATGGCTCCGTCCGCAAGGGAACGAATTGCTGACGCAGTGGCGAACGACCCCTGTCGTTTCGGATCTGAACGAAGACGGTCTGCCTGATCTGATCATGCTT
>JALRDR010000481.1 GCA_023262145.1 Planctomycetaceae bacterium
GCTACGAGCTGGTGTTCTATGACCAGGCGGGCAACCTGGTGCATCGGGTGCCCGGAGGCGAGAAGTTCAGCAAGCCGAAGAACTGGAAGGCGTCGATCGACATTGGCAAGCGGATCGAGGAGGTCGAGACCGTCAAATACATCTTCGACCGCTACGCCAACACCGATGTCGGCCTGCGGGAGATCACGGCAGAACTGAATGAGCGCGGCATCCGGTCCCGGCTCGGCAATGAATGGAACTACTGCAACATCAGCGTGATTCTCAAGAACCACGCCTACACCGGAACGCTGGTCTACGGGCAGGTGCCGCAGGGGCGGTTCAACCATGTCGGCAACGGGACCATCGGCGGCGATGGACCGATCGTGGTCAAGAACGCCTTCCCGGCGCTCATCGACCAGAAGGCGTTCGACAAGGTGCAGCGGAAGATTGCCGAGCGGAGATGTCCGCGAGCGCGTCCCCAGCGCAGCGACTACATCCTTTCGGGAATCATGATGTGCGGCGTGACCGGCGAAAAGATGTGGGGGCGGAGGACAGCTCACGGGAACCGGTATTGCTACTACACGATTCGCCGACCTCTTGCACATTCAGCGTGGTATCCGTTGCTGGGGATACGGTGATTACCCACTCGGTTTGCAGTTCGGGCAGATAATCTCTTCCATCTGCATCCGAGGATTCGTCCTCCGGCAGGGAAACTACCCCAATGACGGCGGTTGCGTCCTCTGAACCTTCGGTTGGCAGTATCGCTGCACGCTCGCTGCTTTCCGATTCAGTCGAAAGATACAGGTCTGGAAAACGTTCTTCAAAGCTCGACACGGGCTCTTTCTCTTCACCGCTCTCCTTACCGCATCCGTAAACAAACAACGGCAGCATCAATATCATGTGCAATCCGATTGACCGCAGTGGGGAATGGATGTGATGCATGACAAATCTCCGGCCACCAAAATCCGGCAGAGCCTTAACTCGCTTTGGCAGCGTAGGTTGTTATTGAACCGTCGCGCAGCAATTCGACATGTGACTGAGAGCCAATCACAACTGCACGGGCACTCGCCCCAGATGAATCATCCCCTGATGAATCATGTTGTCCAGAACAGCAGGCAGATTCCAACCGTTGGCAAGGCCAGGTCCATCCTGCACGATCATCAGGCAGGGCGGCTGCCCCGGGTCGTACTGTGCCGGCACTTAGACCCAGTACTTCCGCACGGTGCCGGAGAAAACCTGACTGTGAAACTCAAATGGACCTGCAATCTTTCCCTGCGGAACACCCTCTGCCCGCACTGCTTCGGGAGGAACCGGCAGTGATTGATCCTGAGCCGGCAGGCGAACGACTGCACCGAGCAGAAATACTGCGAACAGCAGAGAACAGGGGCGAAAACGAGGAACGTTAGCCATGAAGAATCTCCGCAGCTTACTGCTGAACGGGTGACTGAGACTCCGATTCTGACAGACCGCTGAGATTCGTCATGTAACAGCGGAGAAATTTTTTTGGTGCAGGGGGAATACGCGATTCCGGCCCTGCGTTGGCGAAGTCTCATCGAATGCAGTAAACCACTGGTTATCTGGACTCGTTTTTTGCAGACGGTTTCTCCGGGAGCAGGTGTCGTGATGGAATCTCCGTTTTCGTTGCTGTTAAGCTTCTGCAGCCTGCTGGCTGTACTGCCACTCACCTCAGTTCAGGCTCAGTCAGATGAGTCCCTGCTGCTGGTGTCATCATTTGCGCCGTTGCCTGACGGCGGAATCAGCTGCCTGAAACTCAACTCCTCAGAAGGCACTCTGGAGTTGTTGCACAAGTGTGGCGACATTCCTCAGCCGTTCTTTTTTGACGTCCTTCCGGATCAGAACCTGCTCTGCTCAATCTATGCCGAGACGTTCGGGGGACCGCCGACGGAGGAGATTGCCAGCTGGCGTCTGAATCCTCAGGATCAGAAGCTGCAGCTGATCAACCGCAGTCCAACACAGGGGGCGGCATCCTGTTTCGTGGAGCTGACGCGAGATGGGAAGAGTGTCCTGGTGGCGAATTATTCCACTGGCAGCGTAATTTCGTTCGCACTGCAGGATGGGAAACTTTCTGCACCGGTCAGCTTTTTTCAGCATCAGGGCAGCAGTGTCAATAATCAGCGGCAGCAGGAGCCGCACGCGCATTGCTTCGTAATCAGTCCCTGCGGGAAATATGCAATTGCAGCTGATCTGGGGACTGACAATCTGCACTGCTATCGGCTGGATGCTGTGACAGGTCGCCTGGAGCCCGCCGAAATGTCGCTGGTGCCACTGCCGCCCGGTTCAGGACCACGGCATCTGAGTTTTCATCCCGGTGGAAAATCACTCAGCGTTATCAATGAACTGGCCAATACAATCACATCATTTGCATGGGATGCGGGGAGCGGGACTTTGAAGTCGCTGCAGACAATTTCAACTCTTCCCGACGACTTTGCAGGCGTTACCCATACCGCCGACCTGAAGTTCACTCCCGATGGTCGTTTCCTCTACGGCACCAACCGCGGACATGACAGCATTGCGATGTACGGTGTGCAGCCGAACGGCATGCTGAAGCGGATCGGAATTGTGGACTCACACGGAGCCGGTCCGCAGAACCTGGCTGTCAGCAGTGATGGACGGATGCTGATCTGCGCAAATATGCCAGGTAAAAGTGTCGCTGCGTTTCGGATTGATCAAAGCTCCGGACAGCTGACCTTCACTGCTGCAGTGGAACTGGCTGCTCCGTCGTGTATTCGCTTTCTGGACTGAGCCATGTGCGCAGTCTGACGTGTGTGCGAACAACGCCGGGGTTTCCTGTCATTCTGCTCAGGAGACGGATTTCGCACCGCACCTGCTTTTTTGATGCTCACAGGAGAATTTGACGTGAAGTGTATTCAGATGCTGATGCTGGCCGGACTGGCTGTTCTTCAGATTGCCTCAAGCTGTCAGGCCGGAAACAGATCTGAACGACTGAATGTGGTCATGCTGGTGGTCGATGACCTCGGTCAGCGCGATCTTGGCTGCTATGGCAGTTCATTTTATGAAACACCGAATGCAGATCGGCTTGCGGCTCAGGGAACACTCTTCACTCAGGCGTACGCTGCCTGTCCGGTCTGCTCGCCAACCAGAGCCAGTCTTGTCACAGGCCTTTATCCGCAACGTACCGGCATCACGGACTACATCGGAGCTGCGCAGCCGGAAGGCTGGAAACGCAATACACCGCACTTGCCGGCGCCCTACAGCCTGCAGCTGGGGCTGGAGCACACGACGATAGCCGAGCTGCTGAAGCCTGCCGGATACGCCACCTTCTTTGGTGGAAAATGGCATCTCGGAGACGAAGGGTTCTTTCCGGAAGACCAGGGATTTGACGTCAATCGAGGCGGTATTGCACGGGGTGGTCCTTATGGAGGAAAGAAATACTTCTCCCCGTATGGGAATCCACGACTGGACGATGGTCCTGAAGGGGAACATCTTCCGGATCGCCTTGCGAAGGAAGCTGTGGAGTTCATGACGGAGCACAGAGATTCTCCGTTTCTTGTCTGGCTGCCGTTCTACTCCGTGCACACACCGCTGATGTCACGAGAGGATCTGAAGCTGAAGTACGAGGCCCGCAGAGCTCAGCTGGATCAGAAGGACGTCTTCGGGGACGAGTCACCACGCAAGGTTCGACTGACACAGGATCACGCGGTCTATGCCGGCATGGTTGAGGCGATGGATCTGGCCGTGGGCCGCGTGCTGGACGGGATCGATCGTCTGGGGCTGGCGGACAACACGCTGGTCATCCTGACGAGTGACAATGGAGGTCTGTCAACCAGTGAAGGATCTCCAACCTCGAACATGCCGCTGCGGGCCGGCAAAGGCTGGCTGTATGAAGGTGGAATTCGAGTGGTTTCGATCATGCGGCTGCCCGGTACGATTCCCGCCGGTACGAAGTGCGAAACACCAGTGATGAGTATTGACTATGTGCCGACCATCCTCGATCTGTGCCATGTCAGTGCACCGGCAGGACTCAGTTTTGATGGTCTGCCGCTGACGTCCTTGTTTACCGATGAGCCGTCTGCGGAGTTCAGGCGCCCGCTGTACTGGCAGTATCCACACTATGGAAATCAGGGGGGAGCGCCCGGAGCCGTGGTGCTGGACGGCAAGTGGAAGCTGATTGAATGGTTCGACAACGACACGACCGAACTGTTTGATCTGAGCAGTGATGTCGGCGAGCAGAAGAACCTGGCGGAGCAGCATCCGGATGTGGTGGCGCGGCTGCGACGTCAGCTGCAGGATTGGCAGCACGACGTTCAGGCAAAGCGTTCATCTCCGAACGACGCGTTTGACCCCAAAGCTCGCAACGGACGAGGCTGAAGGAAGCCTGCTTCCGGAAACGCAGCCTTCGGGCGGGCCGGCGGTGGCGAGGACTCTGCTGCCCGGAGGCTGGATTCAGGTCAGCAGGAGCAGGCCTATTTCGTAGAACAGCACCACACCCAGTACGTCGATCATGGCGGCAATCAGCGGATTGGACATGATCGCCGGATCCATGCCAAGGCGGCGAAATGTCAGCGGCAGCAACGTTCCTGCGGATGTCCCCAGAGTGACCACGGTGACAACGGTAATTGCAATCGTGGCCGCCTCATTGATCGTCCTCTGAAACCAGCCCCAGGCCACAATGAAGTCCAGTCCGGCCAGTGTTCCTCCCAGACAGAGTCCGATCACCAGTTCACGCCAGATCAGCGAAGCGTCAACCAGTGAGCCGTTGACGCTGCGATCCGTGCGGGGCTGCAGAGCAAACATACGAATGAACAACGTGGCTGACTGCGACCCTGCATTCCCGCCACTGGCCATCACGAGTGGCAGGAAGAGCAGAATCAGAGATGCCAGTCCGGTGGAAACGGAGACTTCCTGTCCTGTGGATGTTGAAAGACGATAGTGGTCAATCACACTGGCGTTCATCAGGGCCACGACTGAAAGGAACAGCAGCCAGATTCCACGTTTCCAAAGGATGACAGGAAGCGGAGTTTCCTCATAGGTGTCTTCAAGTGGCGCAACAGCACTCTGCAGATACGCATCCTCGGTTGCTGCTTCCTGAACCACGTCGAGCACGTCGTCGTGCGTTACGATACCCACCAGTCGATCTTCCTGATCGACGATGGGCACGGCAATGAAGTTGTATCGAGCAAGCGTCTGGGCCGCGACTTCCTGCGGTTCGCTGGCCTGAATCCGGATCGGATCACGCTGCATCACATTCTGCAGAATTGCCTCTGGCTTGGCGAGAATCAGCTCGCGAAGGGAGATGAATCCGTCCAGATGTCGGTCCTTGCCGACAATGTAGACGTAGTAGATGGTCTCGCTGTCCGGCGCCTGCTGCCGAAGCCGTTCCAGTGCCTCGCGAACTGTGATGTCAGCCGGCAGCGACGCGTATTCGGTCGTCATAATGCCGCCGGTACTCTCCTCGTCGTACTGCAGCAGTCGGCGAATCTCGTTTCGTTCAGCCTGAGCGATCAGACGCAGCGATTCTTCACGTCGAGTGGGCGGGATACGGCTGAGCAGGTCAACGCGGTCGTCAGCACTCATTCCCTCCAGCAGCCGAGAGAGCTGCCGAGGTTCCAGCTTTTCAACCAGTTCCGCCTGATGTCGCAGCGACAGGTACTCGAAGATCTCTGTGCGGACCTCCTCGTCGGCCTGTCCCAGGACAATCCAGATCTGTTCGTCCTGCAGCTCCTCGAGGATTTCTGCAACCATGGCGGAATGAACGACGCCACAGAACGCAGTGAGTCCAGCGAGATCATTCTCGAGGATCATCTGGCGGACATCGGGAAGAATCAGATCCTGGTAAGCGCCCCGCATGACGGAAAGCTCCTGAGACTTCGCTGATCACTCACTGAGTGAGGACTGGCAACAGGCACTGCGGCAATCCGCAGGCAAAACCACATGGACGCGGACGGCCGAACCGACTCCGTTGTTCGGCCAAAAAAAATCCCTGCAGGAACAGACCGGCAGGGATGGAGTTCTTTGATCTCAGCAGCAGAATTCTGCAACGTTCCGCAGAATCAGCGTTTTGAGAACTGGAAGCTGCGGCGAGCTTTCTTGAATCCGAACTTCTTGCGTTCAACCATGCGGTCGTCACGAGTGAGCAGACCTGCTTCAGCAAGCTTGTGGTGCCAGTTGGGATCCATACCCTGCAGAGCACGGGCCAGACCAAGAATGATGGCACCAGTCTGGCCGGTGATTCCACCACCATTTACGCGTACGGAAATATCAACCTTGCCCAGACGACTAACCAGTCTCAGCGGAGCCAGTACAGACTCTCGATCCCGCTCTACGCACAGATACTCTTCAAGTGGTCGACCGTTGATCACAAACTGGCCACTGCCTTCCTTGACTCGAACTCGAGCCACGGAGGTTTTGCGACGACCTGTTCCCATGGCAACGCCGAAACGGTCCACCTTGCCCCGAATGGTCGGAACGTATTCCGGATCCACTGCAGCACCGGCTTCACCCCCCAACTTCAGTTCCGGCAGATGACTGCTGGGAACCTCTGCACCCGCTGCCACATCAGCACTGGGTACCTCTGCAACTGGTACTTCTGCACTGGGTACCTCGGTAGCCGGGACTTCCGATTCTGCAGGGATTTCTTCCGGTGAAACGTCGTCCGAACTCATCGATCAATCCTCAGTCAAACAGCTCTATGACAAATGTTTGTGACAAATTACTCGCTGCCGGAATCCGACATTACTGATCCTGTGGTCACAGCCCCCAACCCGGTGCTGGTGGGCCCAATCCGGTGTTGGCGGGCCCAATTCTGTGCTGATGGTCCCGGTGCTGTGGTCAAGGGCCACGTCCTGTGGTCACAGTCTTGTGCCAGTCAGGAAGATCAACCTTTGCCACTGGGCAACAGGTGCTCAGGAAACGGCTTCGGCTGCTGTGCCTGATACGGATGCTGAGCACCGACGACAAGTCGGAGCTTCTTCAGCATGTGCCGGCCCAGTTTGTTCTTGGGAAGCATGCGACGGACAGCCTCGCGAAGAATCATCTCTGGTCGCTGCTGCCAGACCTCAACGCCAGTACGTACACGGCGACCACTTGGGTATCCGGAGTAACTGTCGTATTCCTTACGCTCCATCTTGGAAGTCAGATAAGGAATCTCATCGTGCTTCATTGCACTGCCGGAAAAGCGGACACGCTCACAGTTCACGACGATCACGCAGTCTCCCGTGTCGACGTGAGCCGTGTAGCCTGCCTTGTGCTTGCCCATCAGCACGGTGGCAATCTGAGTTGCAAGGCGACCGACAACCTGACTGTCGCCGTCCACCAGAAACCACTCGCGGTCATGGACGTCTTCCTTGCGTGCCACCCATGTTTTGCCAATTGCCAGCATGTCGTCTGCGTTCCTTGCTCACGATTACCGCAAGCTTATGAAAACCATGATTCCCGGAGTAGATCCCACGAAAACTGTCTCGTGACATCTGTCAGGAATTCTTCAGATGAATCTTACTTGAACAGGAACTGCACCGTTGGTCTTCTGACCATTCTGTACAGCACACAAATCGGTACGGCTCTGTTCAAAACAATC
>JALRDR010000536.1 GCA_023262145.1 Planctomycetaceae bacterium
AGCAATGCCGTACAGCGGCAGGCTCTTGGCACCACTGAAAAGCACCACTCCGTCATCATCCACGCGATCCGCTGTGTCTCGGGAACGCAGATCCTTCGCGTTCACCTGATAATGCACCTGCTGCGGAGCCACGTCAGGACCAAAGACTTCATCCAGTACAAGATCTGCGGCATCCAGATACAGCAGCATCTGCTCCGGCGATAACGAAAGTGTCGCCCCGATCGTGTCAAAGCCCTGATCCAGTCGCTCCTCGATGAGCACATTCTCAAGCTGCACTTCGATCCCGAACAGATCGTTCACAGTGTTGATGTACTCGCGTCGGTTCAGACGACGCAGAAAAATCGGTCGATGCCCGCGCTCCGCTGTGATCAGCTGCCGGGAAAGTTCGCTGAGGAATCCAGCTCGATCGGCAGGAGCAATCTCGTTGGCGATTGCTGGCGGCATCTCCCCACGAGCGATTCGATCATGCAGAAACACCCACCGCTGCCGGGCGTCACGATTACTCAGATCGCCGGAAAGTGATTCCAGACGGAAATCGCCCTCAGCCTCCTCGTCGCTGTGACACTGACTGCAGTGCTGCTGCAGAAAGGACGCAAGCGAACTGTCGCCGTGAGACAGTTCATCTGCACGTGTGGCGTAGCCAGAAACCAGACATGTCGCCAGGACACCAGCCTGCAGCATCGCTCGCAGGAAGGTCTGCCGAAAACGTGTCTGGACAGACATGATCGTTGCAGTGTCGGAGCAGTGCATGAATGCATTCGCACAATGGGAGATGCCGCCGGATAAAGCAAAACGAACATTGCTGATGCACGATTGGCTGTCCGGCGTTGATCGCAGGCACCGCCATCATGACAACCTGTCAGCGAAATTGCACCCTCAAAAGCGCGCGGCTGCGGGAGGACAGTGTCGAGGCCGGCAAGTACCACGTGGTGTGCACTCTTATCCGCAGCGGTGCACAAGCAACTGGTTCCGCAGACTCAGCCAGGCCCTCCCCGTCATTCCCGTGAAAACGGGAATCCAGGCCGACTAAGCACGGGCGCCATGGTCACACTGTGGAACGGAATGACCATGTACAGACACCATCAGCATGTTCTCCAACAGCTGCAGCAGGCCCCCAATGCTTTCTTAAGGGCCATCCATTGCTCTCTCACGTCAGTGGAATTCCATTCTCTCAAACCAATGCTTCCATCTGTCCGGACGTCGCGGATCCAGGGCTGCTGTTCGTCAGGTGATGCAGACCATCCACAATCACCAGAATTATTCTGTCTCAAACGCACGTGAAGAACACCTTGCACGGCTGAAAGAATCCGTGGGACACAATGCAGCGCCCGACTGTGAATCTTCCAATGCCACGGAGCCTCAACCTTGTGGAAGCCCCGGAGGATAAGCTCCTCCGCAGTTTGTGTTCAAAACAGACGTCAAAAGCTACTACGCATCCATGGATCATGAGATCCTGATCAATCAGTGTCGCCAGTTGATACACGATCCGGTTATTCTCAAACTTGTCGAACAGTACGTAGGTCGCTCCGTGGACAATGGCGGAATCTACCGCTATGTCAAACGCGGTATACCGCTGGGTTGCTCACTCTCGCCGCCGATGGGGGCCGCTTAACTCAAGCCGCTTGGCGAAGCCATGGGACGAACCGGCTGTCCTATGCCCGATTCATGGTTGACTGGGTTGTCCTGGCACCGGCACGGTGGGCATTGCGCAAGGCTGTCCGCATCGTCAATCTGGTGCTGAATCAGCTCAAAGTCTGGCAACACCCCGACAAGACGCTTGTCGGCTGTGTGAGCCGGGGATTCGATTTTCTGGGCTACCATCTCACGACAGAACGTCTGCCTGCGGCACGGAAAACGAAACAGAACCACATCAATCACGTCAACCGGCTTTATGAGCAACGTGCGACTTCTGAGCGAATCGACGGGTACGTGAAACGATGGAAGAAGTGGACGCGAAGTGGACTTGGCAAGTGGGCCTATGGAATGTCC
>JALRDR010000566.1 GCA_023262145.1 Planctomycetaceae bacterium
TATTGTATGGGATCTGCCATGGTCGTCGACCCATCTGAACGATGTCTCAGTCGCATACCACTGCCGCACGAAAGGCACCAGTGAGTGCAGCCTAGGGGTTGCAAGCAGTTGTTCGAACATGCGGGCGCGACAGATGTGATCGCGGTGTGCCCGGCTCTGACCAGCAGACAGGAGATCCACAGGTATGCTCCGAGTGCATCATTCTGCGCATGGGCCCACGTCTCCGGTAGTTCGTCGAGCGTGACAGGGTTGAAGCGGATATGCGGTCGCTGCATCGGGTCTGCAGCACGAGCTGGTTCAGCGATGATGTTCAGAAATCGCTGCCGATGGCGGAAAAAGAACTCTGTCAGTCGCTGCTGGATTGTGATGGCGTGCCGAGAATCTCCGGCGACAAGCTGAGCGTGAGCAAGATGCACATTGTCGCGGACCCACGCATTACTGTAGCCGGATGCCGCAAAGTCATCTCCGCTGGCGGCCGCGGCAGCAAACAGGCCGTTGATCGGCTGCGGCAGTGTCAGCGTCCCGGCCTCGGTCAGGAACGCCAGCAGTCGCTGCACTCCCGCTGCATCGGGAGTTTCCGAAAGTATGTCGCAGGGAACAGATGCGGCGGAGTTCATGGTGGCGTCAGCCGGTGTGATTGATGAAGTAATCCGGAAGGAAACGGTTGCTGGTCCTCGTGCTGATCATTCTGCCGGAGGAGATTCCGTTTCCGCTCCACGGTCCGAATCCGCAACGGCATACAGGGACCATTCCCCCAGACGACAGATCGGCTCTGTTTCGAATGGTCCAAGGATTCGCGTCAGCACATAATCGCAGCCGGTGTCACGATGCAGTCGCTGCAGATCAGCTGCGTCATACAGGCCGTCGGAAGAACTTTCGAGAGTCCATTCATTCAGGTACCACAAGCGCCGATCCCATTCCAGAATCCCCGCAGCGTCCTGTGGGCAGTCCTTGTAGCAGACGTACTCGGCACGCTCGGCAAGCCATTTGAAATCAAAGGACTCGCGCGGCGTCAGAACCAGCACATCCGCTGGAGTGTACTGGCGGATCCAGCGGCACATCAGAGTCCAGTCACGGTGCTGCTGCATGGTATAGCCGGAAGGACTGTCAGGTCGCTGTGCCGCTGAAAGCAGGAATGGCGGCAGCAGTATCACCGCCAGCAGTGCGCGTTGACGCTTCCCTGACCAGCTGGAGTCACAGCGCTGCAGAAACGCGGCGGCGGAATATCCCAGACAGATCGGCAGCATGCCGTCGTAGAAACGAAAGGGATAGAAACGCAGCAGACTGGCTTTCCACTGCCAGCCCGGAATCTTCGGCGGTGGCAACTGATGCCAGCCAACGGCAACACCGGCCGCAGCAATCAGCAGCGAGATCAGAAAAACGCTGAGCAGCAGACAGTGCCTGCGAAAGTGCTCAACTTCAGCCCGACGGAGCCGAACTGTCAGCAGCAGAATCAACCCCGTGACCACGATCGCAAACAGCCATTGCCGTGCCAGCAGTGCCCATGGATCCAGATGGTGACTGAGTCGCCAGAAGACCTGAATAAAGGCAGCGCGTTCCTGATTCTTCTGCGGCAGGTCATTGCTCAGCAGAAACCTGACGGCCGGAACAAGGCCGGGCAGCGAAGCGACTGTCGTAACCAGCGTGTACAGCGCGAGTTGTCCGGGCAACAAGTATCGCTCCACCAGCGGCTGACTGGCAGTTCCCGCACTGCGCAGTGGCAGCAACAGTGCCAGCAGTGACGCAAGGAAAATGGAAATGGCAAACCACGCCCCCACCACCGGGTGAAACGCGATCGCCGCGCCGTTGCAGATGCCGGCAACGATGAGCGTGCGGCGATTGTGAAGACGAGCGGATTGCATCCAGCCGGCGACGGCGAACAGTCCGAGTGCCCAGGCGGGAACCTTGGATTCAAAGCCACCGAGAATCCATTCGCCGGAAAAATCACCCAGCACGGACGCGGTGACAAAGATCCCGGCGGCCAATGCGGCAGAGAGCGGACGCAGCAGCAGTGTCGCCGCCAGCCTCTGCCAGGCAGCGGCCAGCAGAGTCAGGCTGAGCAGTCGTCCGGCCAGTGCAACAGAAGGAAAGCCGAACGTCGAGGTCAGGGGACCGGCCAGTTTCAGGAAGCAGTAGTGGGCGTTGGCGGAGCGGAGAAAGAAATCGCGGGAGCACCAGTCCGGATCAAGAGCGGCGCGGGCTTTTGTGAGATAGTGCGGTTCGTTTGGTCCCGGCAGCGGTGTCCGCAGGAGCACCACGGCGGCGAAAATGAACCAGATGGCGCAGAAAGACCACAGCCACCGGCGTAGTGACTGTGGTCCTGCGGAGTGTTCGAACGCTTTTTCGGCAGTCACTTCTTGCTGGCCGACGCTTTCTTAGCGGACTTCTTTGCCGGTTTTGCAGCGGTCTTCTTCTTTGCTGCCGCCCGGGTGGAGGTGGATTTTTTGGCGGCTTTCTTCTTTGACTGACTGTCGCTGCCGGCAGCGGCGGAGTCACCGAAGATGCGGTCGTAGTTCTTCCAGAATGCGGGTGTGGTTCCCGTTCGGACAATCGGTCCGCTCATAACGTCCAGCCTCTGCCTGATTGCAATAAAGTGAATTCTTCCGGGCGACGCAGGGTGACATCATCCTGCGGGATCGCGCTCGGTCAAACCTGAGTGTGATCTTCTGTGATGCAGGCGTCAAGCACGGGCAGAAGTTGCCGGGGTACCGGGCAGGATTTCCTGAATAACGGCAGGTCGGGATCCAGCTGTGTTCCTTCCGTAAGGCATGCTCCCGCGTGCCATGATCCTCGTTGTGCGTTTCCTGGCGGGTTCCCGCCTGCGCGGGAATGACAGGCTTGGTAAGGGCGAGTGCGGCAGAGATAAACTCAATTGCTGCTCACGGACCGGCTGGTGCATCCGGTCGAGGCGAACGAGGTGTTTCTGCGCGTCTCGGCCGATGAGGCGGCGAGCCTGCGTGCGC
>JALRDR010000635.1 GCA_023262145.1 Planctomycetaceae bacterium
CCCTGAGAATCATGCTCCCAATACAGGGAGATTTCCATTTTTGAAGGGACGCCGTTAGCATCATTCCGAAGGAATTCATGAAGTTTGCCCGTGCTGCAGCGCAACAGCTTTAAGCTCGGGCGGACCTCTGATTTGCAGTGCAACTGCGGTAACGCGGCGGAGCAACTCTGGTTGTGCCTCCGCAAAGAACTGTGCAGCTGCGGGCCGGATCTGCGTCATGCAAAGAATCACGGCAATTCCACTTCTGTCACCACACTTTTCCAAACTCAGCGATTTACTATGAAAAAATCTCTTTTTGTAATGCTGCTGATGGCGCTGGTCTGTCGGAATGCTGCAGCTGCCGACCTGAAGATTCTGTTCGTCGGCGACAATGGGCACCATCGCCCGGAAGCTCGTTTTCAGGAACTGGCCCCGGTCCTCGAGTCACGTGGTATTGAACTGCGTTACACCGACCGCATGGAAGACCTGCAGGCCGATGTGCTCCGGGAATTCGACGGCCTGATGTTGTATGCCAACATCGATCGCATTGAGGATGCTCAGGCCAGTGCAGTGCTGAAGTTCGTTGCCGACGGCAAGGGATTCATTCCGTTGCACTGTGCCACCTACTGCTGGCGGAACAACGCGGAGATCGTGAAACTCATGGGCGGCCAGTTCCAGCGTCACGGTGGACAGGTCTTCGGTACCATTATTTCAGTCGCCGACCACCCGATCATGCAGGGCTTCAATGGCTTCGAAAGCTGGGATGAAACTTATATCCACACGCTTCACAACGAAGAAAATCGCACTGTTCTGGAGTACCGGGCGGAAGGTGATCAGGCCGAAGGCCGCGATCAGGAGCCATGGACCTGGATTCGTACTCACGGCAAGGGACGCGTGTTTTACACAGCGTGGGGACATGACGAGCGGACCTGGACAAACCCGGGCTTCTCCAATCTGGTGGAACGTGGTGTGCGCTGGGCCTGCGGTGGCGACCCGTCGGTTGTGCCTGATTTTCGTTCTCGGGGCCGCTTCCTGCCTCCGCAGATGACTGCTGCACGCAAGGACGTGGAGGCATTTGAATACGTCGATGTCGGTCCGAAGATTCCCAATTACACGCCCGGACGTCAGTGGGGAGTGCAGGGCAAGCCGCGCACGGTGATGCAACTTCCACTGCAGCCCGCAGAATCGCTCAAGCACTACGTTTCCCCCACCGGAACACACCTGCGTCTGTATGCGGACGAGAGCAGTTTCGCAGCCAAGCCGATTTCCATGACGTGGGACGAACGTGGACGTCTGTGGATCTGTGAGACTGTCGACTATCCCAACGAGCTGGGAAAGAACCGTGACCGGATTCGGATCTGTGAGGATACTGACGGCGACCACGTGGCCGACCGGTTCACGGTCTTTGCAGAGGATCTTTCCATCCCGACAGCAATCATGATCTGGCGTGGTGGTGCCGTCGTTCAGAACGCCACAGAAACCATTTACCTTCGCGACAACGACGGCGACGATGTCGCCGATGTGAAGAAGACGCTGATTACCGGCTGGGGCGCCGGTGATACTCACGGCGGCGTGAGCAACTTCCGCTTCGGACTGGACAACTGGATCTGGTCCATGCAGGGCTACAACACCAGTCGGCCGCAGTACGGTGATGACCAGCAGGAAGGTCAGTCATTCCGACAGGGCTTCTGGCGATTCCGTCTGAGCAACAGTGACGACCCGGTGGTGACTGATCTCGAATTTGTCCGTTCCACCAACAACAACACGTGGGGCCTGGGATTCAGTGAAGAAGGTCTGATCTTTGGATCCACCGCGAACCACAACCCCAGCACCTTCATGCCGTTCGGCAATCGTTATTACGAGAAGGTTCGCGGCTGGGCGCCCTCCGATATCGGTACGATCGCAGAAGACTGGAAGTTCAGCCCGATTACGGAAAACGTTCGCCAGGTGGACCAGTTCGGTGGCTACACCGCCGGTGCCGGTCACGCTCTGTATACCGCTCGAACGTTTCCGCAGCAGTGGTGGAACCGGACGGCGTTTGTCTGCGGACCCACTGGCCATCTTGTAGGGACCTTTGTGCTGCGTGAGGATGGCAGCGGGTTTACTTCAAACACCCCGACCAACCTGATAGCCAGCGACGATGAGTGGGCTGCTCCGATCATGGCTGAAATCGGACCGGACGGGGCCGTCTGGGTCATCGACTGGTACAACTTCATCATCCAGCACAACCCCACACCGCAGGGATTTGAAACAGGTCGCGGCAACGCTTATGAAAGCGACCTGCGTGATAAGCGACATGGCCGCATTTACCGTGTGGTACCGACCGGGGACACTGGCGATGTGCTGCATGAATGGACTCGCCTGGATAAGTCGTCCGCCGCAGAGCTTGTGGCCAGCCTGAAACATCCGTCGATGACCTGGCGTCTGCAGGCGCAGCGACTGCTGCTGGAGCAGAATGACCATTCCATCATTCCGCATCTGGTTGAACTGATCAGTGATCAGAGTGTGGACGAGATCGGTCTGAACGTGGGTGCCATTCACGCTTTGCGTGTTCTTGAAGCGCTCAACCCGGAAGATAAGACATCCGTTCTGCCGGCTGTCACGGCCGCGCTGCAGCACCCATCAGCCGGAGTTCGCCGCAACGCCGCCGCTGTCCTTACCGGCTGGCCGGAGGGACATGCTGCACTGCTTGATTCCGGCGCTCTGACCGCAGACGAGAATTCTCAGGTGCGATTGCAGGGCCTGCTGGCGCTGGCTGATCTGCCGGTCAGTGATGCTGCGGGAACACTGCTGTCAAAAGTTGCACTCGGCCGAAGTCTTGACCTTTGGGAAGCTGACGCGCTGACCTGCGCCGCCGCAGTGCAGGCCATCCCGTTCTTCCGAGCAGCCGGTGCCGACGAAGCAGGAACGGCAGCAAACGTGCCTGAGTCGGGACTTCGCGCTGCCCGCATCGTTGCTGAACATGTGGCCCGCAGCAAACCGGACTCCGCACAGCTCATCGAACTGCTCAGCGGACTGCAGTCAGCTCCACCGCAGCTGACTCAGGTTGTTCTTGATGGACTTGCCGAAGGCTGGCCCCGTGACCATCGTCCCGCAGGCGGCAAGGCTCTCGATTCGACACTGACTGCCTTGCTGGAGAAGATTCCGTCAGCGGCGCGAGCCAGACTGCTTCAGGTCGCTTCGCTGAGCGGATCTGCGGCCCTGCAGGAATATGCTCGCGAAGTCACCGACTCGCTTCTGAAAGTTGTCTCCGCTGCAGACGCCGATAATGCTGCTCGAATTCGTGCAGCTCGCGAAGCCATTTCTTTCCAGTCACTGAATTCAGAGGTTGTCGAGGAAATCCTTGATCAGATTACCCCGGCGACATCCCCTGACCTGAGTAATGGTCTGATCGATGCCACAGCACTCAGTGATGCGGAAAATCTCGGGCCAATGCTGGTTGAACGCGTTGCCAGCTGGACGCCGCAGTCCAAAGCGAGTGCTGTGCGGGTACTGCTGGCTCGGCCGGTCACCACCAGATCCCTGCTGGACGCCTTTGTGGAAGGCACCATGGATCTGAGTGATCTGACCCTGGACCAGAAGCAGGCACTGCGTGCTCACCCGGACCGCCAGCTGAGAGCTGCGGCAGAGAATCTCATGAAGGCTGGTGGAGGACTGCCCGACGCCGACCGTGAAAAAGTGCTGCAGGGCCTGCTGCAGCTGTGCGAAGAGCAGGGTGACGTGACCGTCGGCAAGGCGATGTTCGTCAAGCATTGCTCCAAGTGCCACATCCACGGCAAGGAAGGCAAGGCAATCGGTCCCAACCTGACAGGGATGGCCGTTCATCCGAAACATGAATTGCTGACACACATCATCGACCCCAGCCGCAGTGTGGAAGGCAACTTCCGCATCTATACGGTGGTCACTCTGGACGGTCTGATTGTGAATGGAATGATGTCCGGGGAATCCCGCACCGCCGTCACACTCATCGATGCGGAGGGCAAGGAAAACCAGATTGCTCGTGAGGATATTGACGAACTGGTGCGGTCGCGAAAGTCACTGATGCCGGAGGGGTTTGAGAAGCAGATGACTCGCGAAGAACTTGGCAGCCTGCTGGAATTCCTCACCGATAAGGGTAAGTTCCTGCCGGTTTCATTGGACCGCTATGCAACCGCGATCAGTACCAAAGGCCTGTTTTCCGATGGCGACAACGGACCTGACCGCATGGTCTATCAGGACTGGTCGCCAAAGATTTATGGTGATGTCCCGTATCTGCTCACGGATCCACGTGGCAAATCTGTCCCGAACATCATTCTGCTCAATGGGCCATTTGGCAACCTGCCGCCACAGATGCCAAAGTCCGTGACCCTCCCGGTCAACTCGGCCGCCACCGCAATTCATCTGCTCAGTGGCGTCGGCGGATGGAGCTACCCCTATGACCGACGGGAAACTGTCTCCATGCTGATCCGCCTGCATTACAGCGAC
>JALRDR010001175.1 GCA_023262145.1 Planctomycetaceae bacterium
ACCCTGAATTCACCATGCTTGAGGTGTACCAGGCGTACGGTAACTACGAATCGATGATGGATCTGACAGAACAGATCGTCGTGGATGCCTGCAGAAGCCTGGGGGCGTCGCTGCAGATTCCGTGGGGTGATGCCGGTGAAATAATCGATCTGACGCCGCCATGGCCACGACGCCGGTACGCCGATCTGTTCCGAGAGCATGCTGGCTGCAATATGCGGGATACCGCAGCCGTAACTGCACTGGCTCAGCAGCTTCAGATCCAGACCGAGAACGTACATCACGACGTCATCGTGAATGAGATCTTCGAGCAAAAGGTGGAAGATCATCTGAGGGGACCGATCTTTGTGATGGACTACCCAGCGTCGATCTGCCCATTAACAAAACGCAGTCAGTCAGATCCTGAGGTGGCGGAGCGGTTTGAGCTTTACATTCGCGGGATGGAACTCGCCAATGCCTACACTGAGCTCAATGATCCGCGGCTGCAGGAAGAGCTCTTCGTGACCCAACTGGCGGGACAGGCAGAAGAAGACTCCATGGCCCGAATGGACACCGATTTCATTCGGGCTCTCAAAGTCGGCATGCCGCCAGCCGGTGGTCTGGGAATTGGCATCGACCGACTGGTGATGCTGCTGACCAACAGTCGCGCCATCAAGGATGTCATTTTCTTCCCGTTGACACGGCACGAACACGGCGATACTGGTGGAAGAGAAACAGAGATAAACGAAGACTGAAGGATGAACCCCTGAAGTCACACGAGTCACGACTGGTGAGTGCACCAGTCTGAAGAAGATCAGTCTGCCCGGTGAAGGAGTACTGGGATGTACAAACTCTTGCTGTGTCTGCGGTATCTCCGCACGCGGTATATCGCGCTGGCCTGCATCGTCAGCGTCATGCTGGGCGTTGCCACGATGATCGTCGTGAACAGCGTCATGGCCGGGTTCTCAACCGAAATGCGCGACCGCCTGCATAACTTCCTGGCGGATATCGTCATTGAATCGCGCGGAACGGCGGGCATTCCCGACGTCGATGAACAGCTCCGCCGTGTACAGAAGTGCGCGGGCGAATACATCGCAGCCATAACACCCACCATCGAAGTTCCGGGGATGGTAACGTTTACCGATCCCTATTCCCGTGAAAGCTACACATTACCCATCGAGATTCACGGCATCGACCCGGAAGGCAAGGCTGCAGTCGGCCCGCTGAAGGCCTATCTGGACAGCTACAATCCCATCATTGAAGACGGCGTTGTCGTCCGCCCTGCTCTGCGTTCCGTTGACGTTCCCCTCGGCTGGGAACTGACACCGCAGGGGCAGGAGCACTTTGAAATGGTGCAGGAACGCAACCGGCTGTACCTGGATGAGGCGGCACAGTCCGGCGAGTTTCCACCGCCGGCAATGGACAACAGAACGGAATCCATCCCGGACGAGCCGGTTTTTGATGCTGCCGATGCGACTGAGTCAGGGAACGCCACGGATTCACCGGATCTTCAGGGACCTGCCGTCACGGAAGTGAGCGGGGATGAGGATGCAGCAGAACAACTTGCACCGGAGCTGATGTTCGAGGACTTTAATTCTCCTCGGAACTCAACAGCCCCGGAACCGGCTCGGATCTACATCGGTGAAGGGCTTGTCAGCTTCTTTGTGAAGAATCAGCAGACGGGGCGACAGCAGAAAATCATGATGGTGGAGCCGGGTGATGATGTGGTGGTGAGCACGATCACCGCGCAGACACCTCCCGAAGTGACAAAATTCCAGGCCACCGTCGTGGATTCGTTCCGTAGCGGAATGAGCGAAATTGATTCCCGAATTGTCCTGATGAACATCAAGGCCCTGCAGCAGAATCGCGGCATGCACCTTGATAACGCAATTACATCCATTCATATTCGTCTCAAGGACTATGCGGATGCTCCCAGGGCACTGGCGGCTCTGGAACAGGCGTTTCCTCCCGGACAGGTGACCATTCGAACGTGGGAAGAAAAGCAGGGACTGCTGCTTTCTGCCGTGGAGGTGGAGACTGCCATCCTGAACGTGCTGCTGTTCCTGATCATCGCGGTCGCCGGATTTGGTATTCTGGCCATCTTCTACATGATCGTTGTGGAAAAGACGCGAGACATCGGGATTCTGAAGTCGCTGGGCGCCAGTTCGTCCGGAGTGCTGTCCATCTTTCTGTCTTACGGACTGGCTCTGGGAATTGTCGGCAGTTCTGCGGGTGTCATTCTGGGGCTGCTCTTCGTGCACTACATCAATGAGATCGAAGATCTGCTCAGCTGGGTCACAGGCCGCAAGGTATTCGATGAGAAAATCTACTACTTCTTTGAGATCCCGACTTACGTCAATCCGTGGATGGTGATCTCTGTAGCGTTCGGGGCGATCGCGATTGCTGTGCTGGCCAGCATTCTGCCGGCCAGAAGAGCCGCCTCACTGCATCCGGTCCGTGCACTTCGATTCGAATAGAAAACTGCCCGCTGGCCTGCTCCTGCTTCAGTCGTCAAGTTTCTGCCCCGTCGGATTCTCCCCATGAATGACATCTGCAAGATGACACCACCTCTGATCTCCGCCGAGGCGATTTCCCGCTCCTACCTCAAGGGACAGCACAAGGTCCCGGTCCTGCGAGGAGCCGGACTGAGCGCTCATCGCGGGGAGTTTGTTTCTGTGATTGGTCAGAGCGGCTCGGGAAAGAGTACCCTGCTGCACGTGATGGGGCTGCTGGATTCACCGGATGTCGGAGAAGTTCGACTGGACGGAAATCGCATTGATAACCTGAGCGCTGCAGCTCGGGATCAGCTGCGGAATCACGTTTTCGGCTTCATCTTTCAGTTCTATCACCTGCTGCCAGAGCTGTCCCTTCTGGAGAATGTGATGGCGCCGCTGATGATTCGTCACTCCATGTTTGACTTCTGGAGAAATCGCAGGGCGATACGCGAGGCCGCGCTCGAAATGCTTGAACAGGTTGGCTTATCTCACCGTGTCCATCATCGCCCGGCGGAGCTCTCCGGGGGGGAGATGCAGCGTGGAGCGATTGCCAGAGCGCTGATTGGCAAGCCTGAGATTCTGCTGGCTGATGAGCCGACCGGAAACCTGGATGCGGAAACCGGTCGGGATATCATGGAGCTGCTGAATCGTCTGAATCAGGAGCAGCAGCTCACAATTGTGATGGTGACGCATGATGAGGCAATTGCCGCACAGGCGCACCGCACCGTTCGTCTGCAGCAGGGGCAGATTCAGAAAGTCCTGCACGAAGAAGCAGCCTGATTGCCCGCGGGATGGCGGAGGATCTGATGCGATGGCCCCGGGCGGTGTATATCCACGTCCCCTTCTGCCTGCGCAGGTGTGGTTACTGTGACTTTACTCTGGTCGCCCGCAGGGATCAGCTGATTCCGGCGTGGCTTGACGGCATGCGACGGGAACTGCAGCAGCATCGGAATGCCGTGGGGCAGCGGCTGCCGATTTCCACACTGTTCATTGGCGGTGGAACTCCCACTCACCTGCAGTTGCAGCAGTTACAGGAACTGCTGCTCCTGCTTCGGGAACATTTTGAATGGACAGCGGATGCGGAGATTTCCATCGAGGCGAATCCGGATGGCCTTGATGATGCGCGGCTGGATCTTCTGACCACGCTCGGGGTGAATCGAATCAGTCTGGGAGTGCAGTCCTTCGACGATGGCATTCTGAAAGTACTTGAGCGGACGCATACTGCGGCGACAGCAGCGGACGCCATCATGCGGGCTGCACAGCGATTTCCCGCAGTCAGCCTGGACCTGATCTTCGGGGTGCCCGGTCAGAGTTCTGAATCGTGGCAGTCGACATTGCAGCAGGCTGCAGAAGTCCCGCTCACGCACATTTCCACCTACGGGCTCACACTGGAGCAGGGCACATCCTTCTATCGACGTGAACGACGCGGCGAACTGCTCCGTGCACCGGAAGAGCTGGAACGCGAGATGTACCTGTATGGCATTGAGTTTCTGCAGGGGCAGGGATTCGAGCACTATGAAGTCTCCAACTTTGCCCGCGATTCGTTCCGCTGTCGACACAATCTGGTCTACTGGAATGCTGACGAATACTTCGCATTTGGCCCGGGAGCTGCCAGTTATGTCCATGGAATCCGACGCACAAACTGTCGCAGCGTAGTCCGCTGGCTGAAGTCCTGGGCTGACGGGGTGGCTTGTATCGAGGAGAGCGAGCAACTGGACGCTCATCAGCGCGCCTGCGAAGCAATGATGCTTGCACTGCGACTGCGAGAAGGCTTCCATGCCGAAGGTGCGCGACTCATCCGGCACCATGGGGACGACATTGCGGCCGACCTGTTTGTCCTTGAGCATCCTATTCATGATGCGCACAATGGCCATGGTGGTGGACAACGGCGTGGTTGCCTTGGAAAACATTTCACGAAAAATAGACGAAGGGATTCCCAGATTTACTGCTGCATACGAAGGTGTAAGCGAAGTTGGTGGAGCACTTATTGCTTCCACAGCCACCACATTGGTGATCTTT
>JALRDR010000763.1 GCA_023262145.1 Planctomycetaceae bacterium
TGTCTGACAAATGCTGACGCAGCTGCAGCTGATTCTCCGCCGCTCGCTGCCTACACCAGTTGACATACGTCAGCGACAGCATCAACCAGGACTCAATCGCCATTGCCGTTGTTTTGTCCTGCAGACGCTTGCATGTGTCTGCTCAGCGATTGCGTCGCTAACAGCATCATCACGGGCTCTGCATGCAACCTTCACCACGCCCTGTTGCGGAATCTGAGCTCAACCTGACAAACTGAATCAGCACGCGCAGAGCGGTTGCGAAGATGCTGCGGTGATCCTGCACGCCCGCCCTGAAATGCTACAGCGGACGTCTTTCGCGCTATGCCGGTTTGCCAACTGGCGTTGTCCTGCGGCAGTGCTGGCATTGCAGTCAGAGGCTATTCTCCTGCAGCAGCACGATGCGACTGATTCGTCGAAGACTGAACACAACGGAAAGGCCTCCAGTTTGTCTCGTTGTATCCGGAACTGCTCCCGAACCTGTACGCGGTGATGCAAATACCGCCGCTGGCCTGTTCTGGCCGGACAGTAATCAGGATCAACGCTGCGTCCCCCGCTGACAGTATTGGTGGAACGTATTGGAGAACCGTCGCATCTCCTTTTGGATTTCCAGGAGTTCTGCGATGGCACCTGCCAGTCAGAAGAAAGTACTGCCGGAGGAACAGGATCTGGGGCGTACAAGCCGGCTCGGGCCACTCCGGCGAATCCACATCAATTGCACTGCGTGCCAACTGCCAGGATGCCCTAAAAATGACCGCCGACTATATCGCAGCTGAGCACGTCAGCAATTCCCCCTCGACAACGAGCAATTCATCAGGCACGCCGCTTCGGCATCTCCGGTCGCCGCTCCGCCTGCGCGACCTTCGTGCCCGGTTGCCTGGGTGCCGGACTGCGTTCGCCTGTCCGTGTGCCCGGCAATCGAGTTACTTGCCGTCGCTGTGTTCCATACGAGGGCTGTTGTCTGCGTATCGGGAATCCTGCCTGCTCCGGTTATGGCAGGCCGAACCGAAATGCCCGGCGGCGTAGTCACGGAAGCCGCCTCAACTCAGCCGGTGCGGCCCGATGCTGGACCGTTCGGGACCGTCATCGAATCCGGCGGACAATGCCCTACCGATCATGGCACCATTCCGACACGTGGCCATGCATGTCATATCGCCCCTCATACATTGGCACTCCTGGCACCGACAGCATGTGTCGTGGCTGTGGGGGAGCGGTAGCCATGCGACGTGTCCGGCTGCTGTTTGTTCTGCTGACGGTCCGGAGCAGCCTGATGGTCGAAAGCACCTTCTCGTCGCTCTTCTCGTCGCCGGTTCAAAACGCTTCTGACGAGGACGGCTGACTGCACACCGCGGAAAACAAGCAGCGACGCCACCGTTGTCAGTTGCTTCACTGTACCGTCCGGATCAACGACAGCAGCCAGTGAGTGTTCAGAATGGTGCCCGCTTTGCGGAGTCAACTTGCTGCAGGCGGCAACAGCATTTACATCGGTTGCAACTCACGAAGTGGACTGCCTGATGGCGAGCCGAATCGCCTCAGCAACTCCCATCGGTCTGATCGGGAATACTTCCAGTGCCTGCGAGCTTCGCAGAACAGTGGGATTCTTCAGGCCTTCGATCAGGTGACGACCCACTTCGTAAGTCGCCGGTGTCACAATCGCAAGCCAGAGTCCGGACAGATAAGGAGTCAGTACTGGCACGAAGATCAACCATCGCCGCAATCCCTGCTGTCCGGCATACTCTCGAATCAGGTCGCCGTAGGTGACGACATCAGGGCTGCCAACCTCAAAGATTCGACTTTCACCACGGGGCAGGTCTTTCGCGGACAGCAGATAACTTAAGACGTCGTGAACAGCAATGGGCTGTGTCAGTGTAGTCAACCAGGC
>JALRDR010000827.1 GCA_023262145.1 Planctomycetaceae bacterium
CAAGGAGCAGCAGAGAGTTGCTGCTGAGGCCGCTGCTGCTGCTCAGGCTGAAATCGATCGACTGAGGGCCGAACAGGCCGCACGCGAAGAAGCAGAACGTCAGGCGGCGGCTGATGCTGCTGCAAAGCGAGAAGAGATCAGCCTGCAGCGATGGGAAGCCATTCGTGAGTCCGGGGTGGAAAACGAATGGGTCGGGGAACCGGCAGAGTTCACCGAGCAGTCGTTCAATCAGATTCTGAATCGACTGATCACAGAACGCCGCGAACGGGAAGAGCGTGAACGTCTGCGGCAAGAGCAGATTGATCTGGCGAACCAACTGATTCAGTCAGCAGTTGAAGCCAATCCGGAATTGCATGAATTATACCCGGATGCGTTCGCTGCAATCATTACATCAGCACACAGTGGCTCATTTGCTAATGCCGATGCTGTTCGTGCCGCAGTGGATTCCCGGACCGTTGAACTGAAGGAAATGTTCGCTGCAAAGAAAGCAGCCCGGGAGGCTGAAGCGGCTCGCCTGCAGGCACAGCAGGAGGCACGCGAAGCGGCTGAACGCGAACTGGCCGAACGTCAGGCTGCTGAAGAACGAATGAAAGCTGAACGGCGTCAGCGGATGATTGATGACTGCCTTCACAAAGTGGAATCGCTGAAGGAAGTGCTGGTCACTGAGATTCAGACCGTTGATTGGGTCATCGGCTCTCAGCCAGACATGGAGGTTGAAAAAACTTTTTTTGCGATGGCGTTCCAGGAGTCAGAGATTGTTGCCCGGTTGTCCTTGGAAGGTGAAGAGTACTCTTCGACCGACCTGCTGCAGAAGTTCGAAGCGGAAGTCCGGGAGTGGATTCAGGCCCGAGTAGACTCTTTGCAAAAGCAGCAGCAGGAACTGCGGGACGCTGAAATCATTGCCGAAGACCGGAAGCGGATTTCTGCGATTATGTCCCCCGCGATTGAGTCACTGCAGGAGCAGTTTGACGGACATGGCGAATTCCAATTCCATTCTGCCGTCAATGCAGCACAACTGCTGAGCGAACTGCGTGAACTGATGGCGAAGTATCAAATTGAACTCTGAAGGGAGGTTCACAATGTCCGTACCGTTTCTAACCGTGCTCGATGTGGAAACATCAGGGTTCCGCAAAGATGCACAAGTGCAGGAGATTGGTTGCGTTGCTGTCGACGAAAACTTCAACGTGATCAACTGGTTCCACACTCTCGTCCATTCGCACGAAGCGATGGAAGAGGCACAGGCTGTCCACGGGATCTCCTCGGTAATGACCGAGGGTGCTCCGGAATGGCCTGACGTGCTGGAATTCGTCATGTCCACGTTCATCCTGCCGGCCCGGATGCTGGGCGGATGCAACGTCGGATACGACCTGCGGATGATCCTGCCGGAAAACTGTCAGTTCACACCGACATCCAGCAGGCGGCATATCCTGGATCTGAATCAGTCGCTGAGCAAGGAGTGCCAGCGACACATGCTGCCAGACGAAGGATCTCCGCACTACGCTCTGCGTGGTGCAATTGCTGCGACAGCATGTCTGAAAGAGTCGAACTTCGGGTTCCTCCCGGGGCTCGGGAGCCGGCCGCTGCTGAGTTCACAGATCAAGTGGAACTCCATTCCCCGTATGCTGACTGCAAAGCCGCGAGGAATTCATCCCAATCTGGAAGGCGGCGGGTTCGATGCCGCAGTGTTCCCGGCGTACCGGTTGGAGTTTGCAGGAGGCAATTATGGCGAGTAAACCGACCGCGGATCTGTGCAGGCAGATCTCAGCAGCGGCACAA
>JALRDR010000857.1 GCA_023262145.1 Planctomycetaceae bacterium
GATACAATATCAAGCTCGCAGCATTTTGTTGTGATTGACAACGCAGCACTGGGCCACACATTTCGCCAGGCAAACCGAATATGTCAGACGCACGGTCATTTTCACAACTGCAGACTGAACCGAAAGCTCTCTCATGGCATCGCGGTGATATTGAACAGCAGATGTTCTTCAATGGTGGTCGATTTACGCAGGTCAATTCTCTGCTCAGCTTTCTGCTGGCCACCGTAATTACAATCTCCTTTTACGCAGCAATTGTGCCGCTTCGTGATACGTGGATTCGCTCAAAATTCGTCGGACAGGGGGTAATTCCCTGCGCCATCGTGTTCTTCACCGCATGGTGTCTGGCAATCCTGTTCCTGAAGTGGCAGAAACTCAGGCTGCAGCAGCGATGTCTGGCACTGCAGATCATCCCGGCGGATCCCGACTTCGTGCTGTCACCACGAAACGTGGATGATGTGCTGGCACGCATGCAGGACCTTGTCGACGATCCCCGTCAGTTCCTGCTGTTCAATCGGATCTCCATCGCTCTCTCCAACCTGCGCAACCTCGGGCGTGTCACCGACGTTGACGAGATTCTTCGCACTCAGGGAGATTCCGACGAATCTGTCTCTGAGTCCTCATGGGTTCTTCTGGCCGGGTTTCTCTGGGCCATTCCCATTCTGGGCTTCATCGGCACAGTGCTCGGCCTTTCTATCGCCATCGGAGAATTCGGCAGTGTAATGAGCGCTTCCGGGCAGGCGGATGCCCTGCTCCCGGCACTTCGCAAAGTCACAGCCGGACTGGGCGTGGCCTTCGACACCACGCTTGAGGCACTCGTGGCTGCATTGGTCATTCAGCTCCTGATCACCTTCCTTCGCAAGGCCGAACAGCAGTTCCTTGATCAGTGCTCCGAGTACTGCAGTCGCCACATTGTGAATCGGCTCAGGATTCTGCCCTTTCAGGATTCACCGGAGGCTGCTCAGCAATGACAGATGATCTCTGGTACTACCAGCTTGATGGTCGTGAATGCGGGCCGGTCGCTCGCGACGAGCTGGATTTTCTGCAGTCGTCGGGAGCAATCACCGCCGCGGCACAG
>JALRDR010000873.1 GCA_023262145.1 Planctomycetaceae bacterium
CGCTTCATGCAGGCGAGGAACTGGTCTTTCGTCACGAAGGGGTAGAGTCCCATCGCCGTGGTGTGATAATGCGACGGACTGACACCGGGATTGTCGTAGGAATTGATGTCGTAAACCTCCCACTTGGCCCAGTGCAGGTGATGCGGGATCGGGTTCAGATTGTCAAACTTCTTGGAGACAATCGGCCACGTCGCTTCGCCAAAGAGTGATTCCGCAAACGCTGTCACTTTTGGTCCCATGACAGAATTTGGATTCGCTGCAATCAGATCCTGGAGCGATATCACCTGACCGTCGGGAGTCAGCACGTGTGCCTCGCCTTCACGGAACGGAGCCCTGCCTGTACGGGTATCGATCACGCCCGTGACGATGGGGACCGTGCAGCACATCCAGATCTCATCCAGCCCCGTACCGTTCATGTAATCCGGATAGTACGATTCGTCAGCAAGTCGCAGGCGACGCCCCGGAGTACAGAATGTGCGGCCGGCGTAACGGTGCAGCAGCTGCAGCACTCCGTCATTCTGCTCCAGACAGGCATCCAGCACCGCTGCCGAATCACCGCCAGTCCCGTCAATCACATCCTGCTGAGGATATTCGTGCAGTTTCTCGGATAGAATTGACGTCGCAGCGGCCATGGTTCAAACACCTCAGTGATTAATGAAGAAACATCTCATACCGGAAATGACACCCGGTGAGATGCTGAAAACAAACAATATGCTGCCGCAGTTGATTCCCGGAACCTGCGCTCGTGAACCAGCCGGCAGCGTGCGAAGTGTATGCAAAACTGTGCTGCGGGGAAATCCAACCGCTGCTGTCTGTCACCACTCAGAACTTCCCGGGATTCCAGCGGGAATTCCCCGCCGCAGTGGTCAGGTTCCGCCCGATCTTCTGAATCTCCACCGCGCTGCCGCAGAGTGATCCGGCCTGCCCACAAGGAAGCTGCCGCAGTCCAGGTCCGGGTCTAATTTAATCCTGCCTCGTTCGTGCTGCGACACTGCAGCGGCTGTCTCTCCTTGTTGCCAACGGTCACTCTTTCCTCTGCGGTCACGCGAAATCGCCGGCGTATGGCGTCAGCCGTCCGCGGTGCCCGCAATCGCATCCCGAAACTGGTTAATCAGCCCGTCAGGAGTTTTCACAATGTGTTCCGGCCCGGGAAACTCGCCGCTTTGCACATCATTGATGAAGTCGCGAAATCCTCCCACTCGCTCTGCCTGAAGCTGCTGCTCCATGCGGTAGAGGTCGCGATACTGGCGGGTGTGCCGGGGATAGGGTGGTGCATGACAGCCCAGAATATCCTCCGCAAACATGAACTGGATGTCACC
>JALRDR010000888.1 GCA_023262145.1 Planctomycetaceae bacterium
CCAGCGGCAGTTCTCCAGCACGCCCGGAGCCCAGTTCAGGAGCAGATTCGGCAGGATGCAGCGGCGCAACCTGCCCGAGCCCCAGAGATTCCGCAAGCATCTGATTGATCCCCTCGGCTGCGCTGTCAAAGCTTGTGTGGGGACTATACACCGCGATGCCGGCTTCGATCAGCCGCAGCAGCATGCGCCCCTCAACGGTGTCTTCCGTAAGTCGCTGTACTGCCCGAAACAGGATGGGGTGGTGAGTCACAATCAGCTGACAGCCATTGCCCACTGCCTCCGCAGCAACGTCCTCTGTTAATGTGAGACAGGTCAGCAGTCGGTTAACGTGGCGGGATCCAGCCCCGATGAGCAGACCAGTGTTGTCCCACGACTCCGCCAGCTGGGGCGGAAACCTCCGCTCAAGGTCTGCACAAATCTCTGCAACTGTTGCCAAAACACTGTTCTCCTGACTGGATCCACAACACCGGATGCGATCCATCGTGGCCGCCAACGCGAACCCGATGGTCCCTCACCCACAGCATAGGGATTCCTGCCGCCGCAGACCATTATCAGTTCCAGAACAGATGTGACCGGGAATTCCACACGACAGCCAGCTTCCGGGAGGGATCAGCGGCAATCCTGCAGATCCGCATAATCCGCAGCCTCGCAGGGAATTCCACCTTCACCGCACACAACCCTGCACTAAGGGTGGAATATGACAACACCACACTAGAGAATCCGGGCTCCGCTCGATTCGCTCCCCACCGCTTAATCTTATCTGTCAATCCTGCCGTCGCGAATTTCGAGAACACTTCATGACCGCAACAACTCGCAATAGTCGCGAATCCATCTATCTGAGCATCCTTGCAAGTCTGCAGGATCGAGCCAGCTTTACACGCCAGGAAATTCAGGACAGCCCCGCCGGGGCACACCCCATCGTCGCCCGCAACATCATCGATGAGCTGGTCCGGCAGGGATCTCTGACGAAAGTCTGCGAGCAGTCCGGAGAGGCATTTCGATGGAAGACTGACCCCGGCTCACTGAATCCGCAACGATGGGTTCAGAAGCGACTGAACAACACCACTATTCCGGCAGCGCCTCCTTCAGATCGTCCCCGGGAACGGCTTCTGACTCACGGATCTGAGCACCTGAAGCTCGCGGAACTGTTTGCGATCCTGATTCGCACTGGGCGCCCCGGTGAGTCCGCGATGCAGGCCGGGGAGAAACTGGCGGCTCATTTCTCGTCGAATCTTGAGCAGATCACAGACGTCGGGCACTCCGAACTCAAGGATGTCAGTCGCGCGGTTTCCCAGCCGGCCTACTGCCAGATCATGGCCGGGATTGAACTGGGGCGGCGAGTCGATGCCGCCAAGGCACAGGTCTTTTCGGACCGCATTCGTATTACAGGCCCGCGTTCAGCAATGAAATACTGCCTGCGTCAGTTTGAGCGGCTCGCAAGAGATCGCCGTCAGGAGGAGTTCCATATGGTCACTCTTGATACCCGAAATCAGCCAATCGCCAGCCACTGTATTACTGTCGGAACCCTGCGAAACAGTCTGGTGCATCCACGCGAGGTCTTTCGACCAGCCGTCCGAGATGCTGCCAACTGCATCATGGTGGTTCACAACCACCCATCCGGAGATCCAACGCCAAGCGATCAGGATCTGCAGGTGACAGACCGACTGGAGTCGGCTGCAGAAATTGTCGGGATCCCTCTTGTGGATCACATCATCGTCGCCGGGACACGAGCACTCAGCCTGCAGGAGTGGCGTTCGGGTATTCGCCATGGCCACGTAACAAACTGAGTGAGCATGAACTCTGATTCTGTCGGAGAATCACGGTGTATCCGGCAGCTTATCGAAGTAACCGCGGATCCCTTCCACATAACCGGGCGGAATCTGCTCAGATTCGATGGCGGCCTGAACGCCCGACTTCACTGCCTGCACAGAGTTCTGGTACTGGCGGAGCTCCTCAGGATCGAAATCCTTTTCGGTCGCGTCTTCCCTTGTACGGATTGAAAGCAGTACCTTACCGGCCTGAATCTGACTACGAGATTTCTCATCGCGATACCCTTCCGGATCACTGTCATCCTCGTCCATCATGGAGCCGGGTTCTGTTCGTTCAGCGGAACCGCTGCGACCGCTCATCTGCTGGGCAAAACGACGAGCATAGTCTTCCATCGACTGGCAGTCTTCACACTCCTCACCGCTGAGCTGCCCCTGCTGATTCAGCTTCTGAGCCTGTTGCAGCGTTTTAAGTGCTTCTTCCAGCTTCTGCAGATCTTTGGCCGAACGTGCGAGCTCCTGGAGTTCACTCTTCGTCATCTGCAACGACTCTTTCAGTGCCTCCCGGGCCTGGCGATCCATCTGTGCCTGCTCTGAATCAGAGTTTTCACTTTCTGAATTCCCGGACTGCTGCTTATTCAGTGCCTCAAGGGCCTTGAGTGCCTGATCGAGGGAGTTTTCGAGATCTTTCGAGCCTGCTTTTCGTGACGAAAACTTTCGCAATTCCTCCAGATCCTTACGGAGCTGACTGGCCAGTTGCTGCCGTTCTTCTGCTGTTTCAGCGTTCAGCATGGATTGCATTGTTTCCTGCGCCCGCTCCAGTTGTTGCTGCAGCGAATCAGACTTTCCTTCCTGAAGCTCCTTGAGCCACTCATTCATGCGGCGGTTTTGTTCGCTGCCGAAGAGTTGTGAGGCGTTTTCGCTGAGCATTTTCTGCAGCTCATCTGACGACAGCTTTTTCCACATCTGATTGAATTCGTTCTTCTGGCCGGTGAGTGCCTCGGAGTTTGACTGTTGCTCAGCGGGTTTCATTGTCCGCAGCTGCTGCATCAGTTCCTGGGAACGCTTGCGGATCTGCTCTTCACGTTCTTCGGCGGACTGGACCTTGCGGGCCACCTCTTCGCGGCGTGTGCGAACAGTCTGGAGCAGTTGCTCAACTTCTTTCTTTTCCCGGCTGACCCTTGTAGCTGCCTCAACTTTGCCGAACGGATCCAGTGTTGGCAGCAGGAGCACAAGCAGTGCCAGCAGGGTCAGGCTTACAAGCTGCAAGGCCAGGGGCTTCTGCGGGCGATACGGAACCACTTCAGCGGCGTTGATCCCCTGGGATTTCTGTTCGGCGGCCTGCA
Organism: Planctomycetaceae bacterium; assembly: GCA_023262145.1. Classification (GTDB taxonomy): domain Bacteria; phylum Planctomycetota; class Planctomycetia; order Planctomycetales; family Planctomycetaceae; genus SXXK01. Next base: position 3,113 of record JALRDR010000888.1, read on the forward strand.
GCACGAGCGGCTGATACTCCCCGGCGGAGTTTCCGATTGTTGCCAGCGTCAAAAACAGATCATGAGTTCCGGCGAACCCATCAACAACACGAGCCGCAGAGTCCTGTCCTACATTGCGGTGCAGCAGGACAGTAATGAGGACAACAGGAACCGGCAGCAGCAGCAGCCATTGCAGGCTCTGCTGATCCGGCGGCAGCAGGCCTCCAAGTCGCACAGCCAGAACGGCGACTGCGGCAAATGCGGTTCCCGCCAGCGTGGCGAGATGCAGACGTCTTGCGACACCTGCGGCAGACATGCGTGCACGGACTCTTTCGAGCAGTGTTGAAGCATTATGCGGGTCAGCCATGAGCTTGCCTGTGCGAAGAGTGCATTGCAGTAGACAGAAGGGCGGTAATCTGCCGCATGTCAGAAGGAGCCAACAGCAACAGGAGATACGGTCTGTACTTCTGTTATTCTGTCGGATCTCGGCTGAAAATCCACATCAATACGACTGGCGAACGTGGATTTGCACGATCAGAATGTGACCGAGCACCCCGAATTCTCTGCAGTCCACCTCACCGGCGTGAGCCATTCATTGATTTCGCAGAGAATCACAGTGGGCTGAATCAGCCGCAGGATCTCTGAAGATGACCGATTTTCGACGCAAGCGGAAGCACCTGACACTGCCGATCTGGAGCAGTCTGGTGCTGATGGCGCTGAATGTCGGCCTGATGGCCGTACTGATTGTGCAACTGGCCCGGCAGAGCCTCTGGCTGGGGCTGATTCTGGGCTCCTGTGCTTTGGCAATCAGTCTGTTTGGCATCTCCTTCTATTCGTTTCTGACGATCAAGGAAATACAGCTGAACCGACGCCAGGCAAACTTTGTGGATTCCGTGACCCATGAACTTAAGACCCCCATCTCCGCACTGCGTCTGTATCTGGATACACTGCTGCTGCAGGAGCCTGCGGAAGCCGATCGGCAGGAATTCTATGCCACCATGAATGCTGAGCTGCTGCGTCTGGATGAACTGATCAACCAGTTGCTGGAGGTCGGACGTCTTGATGCACTCGGACACCAGACAGATCCGGAACTGGTTCGCATCGACACGCTCCTGCACAACTGCGGAAGCGCCGCTGCGATCAGCCATCAGTGTGCGATGAAGGATGTTTTTGAATTCGAAGCCGCCGAAATCACAATCCGCTCACGACGACTTCTGCTGGAAATGATCTTCCGCAATCTCCTGGACAACGCCATCAAGTACGGTGGCAAGCCGCCTCGTGTGCACGTATCCGCTCAGCCGGCGGCCGGCGGCCGCGTGTGTATTCGAATTCGCGACAACGGTCCGGGTGTCAGCCAGAAGAATCGGCGGCGAATCTTTCAGCTCTTCGTGCGTGGCAGTGATGAACTGCAGCGGACAAGCAAGGGCACAGGGCTGGGCCTGTATATCGTTCGCACGCTTGTCGGGATTCTGAAGGGGCAGGTTCAGGTGGTTGAAGACGAGCGTGGTATCGGCAGTATTTTTGAAGTTACTCTGCCTGGACGTGCACCGCTGGCAATCAGCAAACTGGAAGAGCTGCAGCGATCGCGACCGGAATCGCCTTCCATGACCGTCCCGGAAAGGCAGACATCATGAGAATCCTGGTTGTGGAAGATGAAGATTCAATTGCCCGCGGTCTGCGTTTCAACTTTGAGCGGGAGGGCTATCAGGTTGACGTTGTGCAGAACGGACTGGCCGCGCTGGAACTGCATGAAACGGCAACTCCCCCTTTTGACCTGATCATCCTCGATCTCATGCTTCCCGAGATGAGCGGCTATGACACCTGTCGTCATATCCGCCGTCGCGACGCCGAAATACCGATTCTGGCACTGACCGCAAGAACTCTGTCCGAAGACAAGATTCAGGCGTTTGACTGTGGCGTCGACCAGTATGTGACGAAGCCGTTTTCGCTTCCGGAACTGCTCAGCCGAGTCCGTAATCTGGGAGCCAAACGTCGTCGCAGTCTGGAGCAGCAGGCGGTGCGGTCAGCGGAAGACGTGACTCGCTTCGGCGCCATTACCGTCGATTTCCAGCGTTTCGAACTGCATCACGGAGAACTTCAGCACCAGCTCACCACGCGCGAGCAGGAACTCCTGCGGTACTTTCTGGAGCACGATGGGATTGTCCTTTCTCGAGCCCGTCTGCAGTCAGAGGTCTGGAAGGACTCGACCGACATCACCAGTCGATCGGTCGACAACTTTGTCATGCGACTGCGACGAATGATCGAAAAGGACCCTTCATCTCCGCAACACCTGCTGTCGGTTCGCGGCACTGGCTATCGATTCTTCAGGGAGCCGGCGCCAACGGATGTCTACTGAAGTCCGTGTTCTGAAGTCCGTATTCGGCTCAGGCTGCGGCACGCAGTGAATGCTCAATCTCAACTCCAGCAGCACTGCTTTCGGCAACAATTCGGTCAGCGATCCGCCAGAGCAGACTTCGAACTTCATCTCGACCAGATCCCAAAGTCTGCTCAAGCTGATTGATCTCAGAGACGATCAGGCCGGATTCACCGCGAACTGCCCGCGGAGCACGGAAGATTTTCTCGTGGATCCGCGCCGCCTGATGCTCCGTCTCGTAGAACAGTTCCTCATACATCTTCTCACCGGGACGCAGACCGGTGAAGACAATATCGATGTCATCAGGATAACGCTGACCGGACAGACGGATCATGTCCTTTGCCAGCTCGACAATCCGCACTGGTTCACCCATATCCAGGATCAGGATATCGCCACCATTGCCGATTGTCGCGGACTGCAGGACCAGCTGTACAGCCTCCGGAATCGTCATGAAGTACCGCTGCATCATCGGATCCGTCACTGTGACCGGGCCACCCTGCTCGATCTGACGCCGAAAGGTCGGCACAACACTGCCGGCGGAATTGAGGACATTACCAAACCGTACCGTGATGAACTGTGTCTGCGAACGCCGAGCCACACTGGCCAGATACTCCTCCGCAACAAGTTTCGTGGCCCCCATAACATTCGTCGGTCGCACGGCCTTGTCGGTGGAAATCATCACAAATCGATCCACGCGATAGCGATCAGCGAGGTCCGTGATGACTCGGGTTCCGATCACGTTGTTCCGCACCGCACCGTGCGGATTACTTTCCATCAGAGGTACATGCTTGTATGCCGCTGCATGGAAAACAACTTCCGGGCGGTGCTGCATGAACAGGCGCCCCATGGAAGTCTCGTCGGTGATGTCTTCCACGATGAATTCGCTGACCGCATTGCCGATCCCACCACTCTGCCGCAGGTCCCGGAACTCCTGTTCCAGCTGAAAAATTCCGAACTCTGACTGATCCAGCAGCAGCAGCTTGCAGGGGTTGAACTGCAGAACCTGACGGCAGACTTCAGATCCGATACTGCCGGCCGCGCCGGTGACCAGTACAACACGACCCGCACACAGTTTGCGGATCGCATCCAGATTCAGCTGATTCGGCTCCCGCCGTAACAGGTCATCGATTGTGATATCCCGCATTCGTAATTCGAATCTTCCGGACGGAATCTCATCCGGAAGCGGAATCAAATGCGTTTCAACACCAAGCTCCTGACAGCTTTCAATCACAGGACGAACGGAGCGCCCGGGCAGTCGAGACGGGATCAGGACCATTTCCGCGGATGTTCTCCGCAGGATTTCCGGCAGCCCGGTCTCCACTCCGTAGACCCGCACACCTCTCATCAGACCGCCGTTTCTTCGCACTTCCACAGGACTGATGATGCCGACTACCTTGAGTGCAGAATCGCCGCTCTGCAGCGAACTCAAGAGCGCTGCCGCGTCACCCCCGGAGGCGTAAATCAGAACTCTGCGGGCCCCGGGATTGTGCATTCGGTACCACTGGGTTCGCAGCAGATTCGCCATCACGCGAGTGGACAGCAGGGCCAGCGTGGAAAGCACCGTATCAATAAACAGCACTCCGCGCGAGATCTGCGGCATCGTCTCTCGAGCCAGTTGCGTTGCTGCCAGCAGCACACCACAGAAAACGCACAGACCTGCAGACCACGCCAGATCCTGAATCGATGAATATCGCAGATGCCTGCGCCAGTCGCGTGAAAAAAGCACCACAGCGATTTTCAGAAGCACAACCGGGATGATCGCATTGCGAAAAACGGCCAACGCATACAACTTCTGCTCAAATTCAAACAACTCGCGGCCGGCCAGATCCTGCGGAGCAACGATCAACTCTCCAGACACCGCTCGAACCATGAACATCGGCTCGATATCGAATCGGAGCATGATCGAAAGCAGAAATACGACTGAAAAAATCGCTGCATAGCAGCAGACTGCGATGGCGAGTCTGGCCATTGGAAAATCCGACGGTTGTGATCGGCTCGATCGAGCTGTGCGGGAAGGTGGAGCGAAAGGCTGAGCCGATGGGGATACAGCAGGAACCACTGTACGACGCCCATCATCAGGAAGAGCAGCGAATTTTGCCGAAACTCAAAATCTGTGTCCAGATCAGGTTTCGGCCCCGGACTTTTGACCTTCAGCCAGCTTCAGCTCAACTCAATCCCGCCAGATCACTTGCTGGCTGTGTCATAAACCTGCAGTCCGTCAGCGGCAGCCTTGGATTTCACCGTGACAATCAGCTGCTTCTTCTGCTCATCCACTACCAGTACCAGTGGATCACCTTCCTTCGCATACCGCTGCATGATCCCATCCAGTCCTTCCAGAGCAGTCACTTCACCCAGTTCGAGGGTTTGTGCCATGTTCTGAGTGAACCCGGCCAGCTTCAGGCCATCCCCGTCCAGGACAAGTTCCGTGCCAATCGACTCGGCAATATAGCCCAGTGCTTCCTGTAACGGTGTGCGATTGAAAATCACCAGCACCTTCATTCGCAGTCGATCTTCGAGCTTGTCCGGAATCTCTTTGCCCAGGCCGCTGGCGACCGGCATCTCTGCTTCGAAATCGGTGACCAGCGACTGGTTCCATGTGAGCACAGAGGCGGCAGCCAGATTTGCCGCAGCATTCTGTGGGAGCACTGTGACCAGCCTGGCCATACCAGGTGCAACATGTGCCGTCGTCCCCATCCGAAGGGCCTGCACCATTGCGGGAAATCGTCCGATCATCTGTCGTGTGCCCAGCGTTCCCGGACGCATCATGCGGACCATCCCAAGAATATCTTCCGGAAGCTGATCCAGCTGAGCCAGCAGGTTTCGCTGCACCTTTCGTGGAGTGCTGTCACTGCTGTTATGCATCAGGAATTCCATATAACAGTCAGGGTCCAGATGCATGCTCCAGCAGACCGACTCCACTTCACCACCAAACCAGAACAGGATCCTGTCAGCCGCCGGCAACAGGGTTTCCTGAAATACATCTTCACGATGCGAATCAATAATCTCGCGGTCAAAGATCAGTGAGAAGTGTCGGTCTCGATCAGACTGCTGGATCAACGCTTCCATATCCGGCGACGCCAGTGCCGCAACACCTGAATAGTCCGCAAGACTCTCAGCAAGTGTGAGCGAAGCGGCCACAAATGTCTGTTCATCCACGAGCAGAAACGCTGCATCGGCGGCCTCATAAACGGCGGCCTCCGAATTCAGGTCCGGCCGCATACGGCCACCAAATCTGCGTTCCAGATCCCGGATTGTCTGCCGCTCGTCCAGTCGCACGACCAGGGCCAGGTCCGGCTCCGTCATCCGCGGCCCAAAGTTAACCGCTATCGTCAGTTCACTGATCTCCTGAGGCGTATAGCGGGTCCTCGTCTGAATGAAGTTCTCCAGCCAGAGACCGACATCCCCAAGCAATGCCCGAAACTCGCTCATCTGAGCATTACTGCTCCACAGATCAGCAGGATGCAGATGGCAGATGAGATGGGGAGTAAATGGGATATGACTGAGCGAAACAGGTTTTCCATCGGTCGGACTCAACTGCTCCGCCGCAACGTTGGAATCCGCTTCCTGCTGCTTTTCCTGTTCCCAGCCGGGATTCTTCGCGGGCACATTCCCTGCCACGTCATTCCTGCCACCACGCTGCTCCAGCCAGAAATACGTAGTGACTGCCAGCACAAGCAGACCGGTCACCGCCAGAGAGACCCAGGTGGCGCTGCTTTTTCCCTTGCGGCGACGGCGGCCTGCAAATCGCTCTACCGTGGAAGTGCCGGCCCCACCGTCTTCTGCCCCCGGAGCAACAGAGAGGTCGATCTGCGGTACGACAGGCATCAAGGGAGCTGGGGCTGGCTGAGCTGACGGTGCAGGAACTGGTGCAGCCGCAGGAGCATCATCGGGGACCCAGCGAGCAGCCTGCCCCTGCATGGGTGCGGCAGGAAGCACCGGGAGTTCTTCCGATTCCTCGAATGCCGCAGCGGCAGATCGTGCAGCCGTCGAGGCGTCAGATGAAGCCGGAGGTTGCACCACAAATCGCTCGGAGCAACGCGGACAACGGGCACGCTTGCCGACTAGACTTGCGTCAGGTAGTTTCAGCCTGGCGGTACATGAGGGACAGGAAACAGTGATCTCAGACATCGTTCAGCCTCCGCAGTTTGATCTGAGTGCAGTATAACGGTGAATACGGAAGCGGGAAAATATGCTGCCGGAGGAATTTCCGATGACGTACGGATCCGCTCGCGCACAGCAACAGTCTGCCGGACCAGAAAATGCAACGATCAAAGGTCATCATCCCCGCGGACTACCCCGCACTTGTATCTGCTTCGCCTGTACTCGCCGAACTCAACCGTGTTGCCGACTTTCAGCTGTTCACGGATCGGCCGAGTACAGCGGATGAAGTTGTTGACCGGATGCAGGAGGCGGACATCCTGCTTAATTCCCGCGGCAGTCTCGCCTTCCCCGAATCCCTGCTCAAACGGCTGCCACGCCTGAAGATGATCGCGGTCTGCGGAATCGGATACGACTCCATCCACCTCCCTACTGCCACACAGCAGGGGATCGTGGTGTGCAATGTACCCGGGAAAACAGCTGGCATCGTTGCCGAGCACGCACTGGCCCTGATGCTGAGCACGGCGCGGCGAATTACGTGGATGCACCAGTCCATGCAGAGCGGGGGCTGGAGTGCTGAACTGAGCCAGTCGCTGGCTGGCCGCACGATCGGCGTCATTGGTACCGGACATATTGGCTGCCGGATGCTGCAGTTGTGTCGAGCCATCGGAATGAAGCCTGTCGCGTGGTCTCTGCATCCGGACCAGCAGAAGGCAACCCGGTTCCAGTTTGATTATGTTCCACTGGACACACTGCTGCGGGAATCAGATGTCGTCAGCCTGCACACCAGACTTTCCGCGCAGACACAGCACCTGATCAATGCCGAAAGACTTCGCACCATGAAGCCCACTGCAATCCTGATCAATACAGCGCGGGGTGCTGTTGTGGACACGCAGGCGCTGCTGCATGCTCTGAATGAAGGCCGACTGTTCGGTGCGGGGCTTGATGTCTTTGACACAGAACCGCTGCCGGCTGATCACCCACTCCGCAGCAATCCGCGCGTGGTACTCACTCCGCATTCTGCAGATACAACACAGGAAGCAATCGATCTGCTCACCGCCGGCTGCATCCAGAACATTCGCGATTTTCTGGCTGGATCTCCACAGAACGTGGTGAATCCGGAAGTGCTGTCAGGCTGATGAGTCCGCACTGTCACGGTCGATGGCGATGGCTGTTTCTATCAGCCCCATGAGTCGTTCGGCGACCTCGGGCTTCGGGCCGCGAAAAAAAGCAATTGTCTCAGCATCCGGCGACAACACTTCCACCGTATTGTCGGCAGAACCAATTGCCGACGTGTCATTCAGAACAATACAGCTGCAGTTCTTCATCTTCAGCTTTCGCAGGGCATTGTTTCGCGGATCCTGAGACTCAAGAGCAAAACCAACAACCCAGCGATGGCCACGCATGCTGCCCAGCTCCGCCAGCACATCCGACGTCTCTGTCAGCTCCAGAACAACCGGCTGCCCCGTCTTCGTAATCTTGCCGACGATCCGCTGGTGCGGGCGATAATCACAAACGGCTGCGGTCGCGATCACACCATCACACTCCGGAAACAGCTGCAGACACCGCTCACGCAACTCTTCGGTTGTTTCGATGCGGTGCAGCCTGCAACCTGGCGGCGGAGGCATCTCTACCGGTCCGGTAACCAGCTCCACCTGATGACCAGCACGCAGGGCAGCGTGAGCAATCGCGTAGCCCATCTGGCCACTGCTGGCGTTGGAAAGGAAACGAACATCATCGATGTACTCGCGCGTCGGGCCGGCGGTAATCAGGATTCGCATTCCGCCTGTCCCTGTTTGTCCGCAACTGTGACCTGAGGAAGCAGCTGCAGAATTTCCTCAAACAGCTCTTCCGGCTCCGCCATGCGACCGGCACCAACCTGTCCGCAGCTGAGCCAACCCACTCCCGGGCCAACAATTCGGTATCCGTCATTACGGAGCAGGCTCATATTTCGCTGGACAGCCGGAGCAGCCCACATCTCGCAATTCATCGCCGGTGCCAGTACGATCGGACAACGACAGACAAGCAGGGTCGTTGAGAGCAGATCGTCGGCAATGCCGTTGGCGATTCGACCAAGCGTTGCCGCAGACGCAGGAGCAACCACGGCCAGGTCTGCCCGCTGAGCCATACCGATATGCTCACCCTGAGGAAATTCGTGGACCTCGAACGTGTCCACTCTGACTGCTCGCCCTGTCAGCCCGGCAAACGTTGCACGGCCAATGAACTTTTCTGCTGACCGCGTGAGCACCACTGTCACACCAGCACCATGCTGGACAAGCCGGCTGCAAAGAGTAGCGGTCTTCCAGGCAGCTATGCCGCCGGATACACCCAGCAGTATCTCTCGTCCTGCAAGCCTGTCTGACATGACTTCGCTCTTCCCCGCGGCGTTCACAAGCAACTCGGTGAGCAACTCACCTGCCAACATCCAGACGGCAAGCAATTGAGTGGAATCTCCTGCCATCATTCCCCCGGCCATTACGCCCAGTCGTCTTAGCCTGGACTGGGGCACTCTGGACTGGGGCACTCTGGACTGGGGCACTCTGGACTGACTGGGGCACTCTGGACTGACTGGGGCCGCTCTGCCCCCGTTCGCCACTGTGACGCCGGTCCCGTTCAGTAATCCTCCGGACTCGGACCGTCATCATCGGGTGTCACTCGGTCCAGCTTATCGACCAGCGAAGACTCATCTTCCACCGTTCGCACATTGTCGGAATCATCAAGGAAGATCTTGTCCTGCATGACTTCAGCAACGGCAATCTCCATCAGATTGCGTGTTGGCAGGTCGACCAGTGGCGTCGAGCCGCGATTAAGTGCAACCATTCGCTTCTGCAGCAGTGTCGACAAGCGAAAACGACCGCCGACCTTACGTACGATATCATCTTCCCGGAATTCATTGAGCATTATAGGTTTTCTCCTCCGCCTTCAGTATTTCACAGATCTCGCTGACTGCGGTTTCCAGCTGATCATTGACAACGATATATCGATAACGGTCGGCCTGCCGCAGTTCCTGTTCGGCTGTGGCAATCCGCCGCTGTATTACTTCTTCAGACTCTGTTCCCCGAGCCCTCAGGCGTCGCTCAAATTCAGCTGACGAGGGCGTTCTTAAAAAAATCGTAACAGCTTCGGGGTACTGCTGCACCACCCGGAGTGCACCCTCAACGTCAATTTCCAGGAACGCCCATTCCCCCTGAGCCCAGGCACGATCGAGTTCTGACCAGAGCGTACCGTACAGGAAGCCGGACGAAAACACCTCGGCAAACTCAATGAACTCACCAGCCGCCACACGCCTGCGAAACTCCTGATTGTCGAGGAACCAGTAGTCGTCGCCGTCAACCTCCCCAGGCCGTGGCGGCCGCGTCGTGGCAGATACAGACTTGTAAAGCTGCACCGGAGATTCGTGGGTCAGGCGACGCACGATCGTCGTCTTGCCACTGCCACTGGGGCCTGACAATACGACAATTCGCTTCTTAACCGGTGTCCCCATCGCTCCAGCCATCAGTTCAATGCTCACACAACGCATGCACAGGAAAACGTTCAGATCAATACCGAAAACCTGTCGCTACTCGACGTTCTGCAGAATCTCCCGAATGCGTTCGATGGCGGCCTTCATCTCAACCACACACATGGAAATCCTCACGTCGTTTGCCTTCGAACCAATTGTATTAATCTCGCGAAACATCTCCTGCCCGATGAATTCCAGCTTTCTTCCTTGAGATGTTTCACTTTCCAGCAGACGCTGAAATTGCTCAATGTGACTGCGAAGTCGAGTAATCTCCTCGTTGATATCACAACGGTCCGCAAATAATGCCACCTCCCGGATCACATCGGAATCCTTAAGTGCAGCGCCACCATCCACCTCAGCCACAGCCTTCCGGACTCGCTCCAGCAGACGCTCCCGGTATTCGGCAGTGATACCTTCGGCGTAACCCTGAACAACGAGGAGTTGTTCCGCAATCAGATCACACTGCAGCTTCAGATCCGCCTTCATGGACTCACCTTCGCGGTGGCGAAAATCCGCAAAGTGCTCCAGGGCCACCTGCATACTGGCCTGCATCGCTGGCCAGACACCCTGCAGAATGTCCTCAGAAAGATCATCCTCCTGTATGACTCCCGGCAGGTTCAACAACGACATCAGATCCTGCGGGGTTTCTCCCTGACCAGCCCCGCTCAGTTCCGCCAGTTGCCGCCGGTATGCCTGCAGTACACCCGCATCGATGCGATAACCTGCAGCGCCTGAATCATACCGCACTCGAACACTTACCTGCACAGCACCACGGGAAATTCGGGAACGGATCAGCTTCTCAAGATCAGACTCGTAGCGAGCTGCTGAATCAGGCAGACGGATGGACAGCTTCAGATACCGGTTGTTCACCGACTTGAGCTCTGTCACAACGTGAACGCCCTGCCGTTCCTCAACTCCGTGCCCAAATCCCGTCATGCTCAGCAGCATGGAACTTTTTCCTCAGTCTTCCGTTGCCGTTCTTACAACACCCTGCCCGCATTAAGCCGGCAACTCAGGTTGCAGCCACACCAGCAGGATTCTTCCGACTGAAGACTTCCGAATCAGTACAGGAAGCATGCAGACTGCGGCTTCTTAAAACGTTCAGCGAAGCCCGCCCTCCGGCAGGCTGGCACTGACTGCACTGGTCGGAGCTACTCCGAAGGATCCAGCTGTGGAACCCCGGAGATCACGCACGAGAATCTTCCAGCCTCGACGCTGACCGCTTCATGGAGTCAGCCGCTTCCCGAAATCCAGGGAAGGCCCTGCAGTTCTGCATTGCCCTTTTGGAATCGCTTCATCCCTGCCACCCGGTATCCCGTGCAGCAATATCGCTTCAATCAGCTCACTGCTCTTCCGCAGCCGATGGCTCTTCGCTCGCGCTTTCTGCGGCAGGTTCCCCAGCAGCTTCCTCCGCATCCGCCGGTGGAGCTGCTTCGGCAGCTGGAGCATCTTCGCTGCCAGTCTCTGCCGGTGCCGCTCCCTCAGCTGCTGGCGCCTCAGCTGCTGGCGCCTCGGCTGCTGGCGCCTCGGCTGCTGCTCCCTCAGCTGCCGGTGACTCAGCTGCTGGTGCCTCGGCTGCTGGTGACTCGGCTGCTGGTGCCTCGGCTGCTGGTGACTCAACTGCTGGTACCTCGGCGGTGGTGTCTGCGGCGTCCGCAGCCTCAGCAGCCGCATCATCAGCAGTACTCTGCTCCTCCGCAACGTTATCCCCACCCTGAAAACTGGTCGCTTCCTTTGCTGCCGCAGCCTGACTGCGCAGCGCAATGCCAAGGAATCCGGAAATCAGAATCCATGCCACAGCAAGAATGATCGTGATCTTGGTGAACACGTCACCTGCCCGAGTACCAAATGCACTCTGGCCACCCATTCCACCGAACGCACCAGCCAGACCGCCACCACGGCCGCGCTGAATGAGCACCAGCAGAATCAGAAACAGGCTGATCAGCCCCAGCAGAACTGTGAGCAGAAAAATCAGAAAACTCATCTCAGTGTCAGCTCCAGTACG
>JALRDR010000933.1 GCA_023262145.1 Planctomycetaceae bacterium
GTCACAAGTTGCCATTGGCATGGTCCAAGGCATTGAAAGATGGATCTCTCGGACAGCGTCACGAAGATCGCCCCTGATGGCACCACGAGCGCGTTCGGGGGATCAACCGGCGACCGCCCGTCAGGCATCGCCGTCGGTTTCGTGCCCCAGATAGAGCTTCCGTGTGCCGGAAGAAAATATGCCTGATGGTCTGTGGGAATTCGTGTCACCGACCGTGCGGTGGCATGGTGTGAGCGCCGCAGCGGCATGACCATGTTGACACGCTCACTGCGTGCTCAGTCACGCCTGAGTATGGCACCGCATGGTTATGGACCGAATCAAGGAGCGAATTGACACGGTCCGGCAGGACTGCTTCGCAACAAACCTGTTGTGTCAACAAGGGGACACTATGCCGGATCTGCGCTGGCGCCTGGTCCGGCTTGCAGAGGGAATTCCGTTCATGAACGCTCGGATTCCCGCTTTCTCGGGAATGACGGTGCTTGCACCGCGGCACAAACGGCGATGTGGCGCACGATATGCTGATTCGTCGAGCGAAACGAAATGCTGCCTGAATAATAAGGTTCGCGGGAACGCGAATCAGCAGGTGCAGGCGGGGCGCTTGCCCGGAGGTCGCGCCTGTTACTCACGGATCCTCTGCGTCCTGACGCATGCGGAACTGGTCACTGAGCACGATCTGACGGATGACGCTGGTGACGCGGTAATCCTCAGCAGCGACGGCAGCGATGATCTGCTGCAGGGAAACACGGTCATGTGGCTGCAGTGCGCGGCCAAGCGCATAAGCGTACAACTGGTGCACGAAGTTTTCCGCAATCTCCTGCTGATAAACCCGCTGGAGTAGTGTCTTCAGTTCACGCGGGCTGGAGAACCTGCTGCCGTCGGGCATGACGCCGCTGGCGACCACCGGAACGGCATCAGGGTAACGTTCTCGCCATTCCCCAAATGAATCATAATTCTCCAGCCCCAGTCCCAGTGGATCGATGGCCTGATGACAGGAAATGCATTCAGCACGGGAAACGTGCTGCTGCAGCAATTCCGCAACGGTCGGATTCTGCTTCACCGCGAGAGCAACTCGCGCTTCTTCCAGGGGCGGTACGTCAGCCGGCGGTTCCAGACGTTTTCCAATCAGCGTGTTGAGCAACCAGACGCCTCGTCGAACAGGACTGGTGCGATCCTTTGCGGCCGTGACCCGCATGATTGCCGGGGTGGTGATAATACCGCCGGCCTCGTCTGCCGTGGCCTGCACCAGTAACGGGGGATAATAATTCTGCGGGTCGCGTTTGCCGGGCAGGGGGCGTGTGCTTAGCAGGTCAGCGTATTTCCCGGGAGTGCTTTCGCGTGAAATTGGGGTAATCTGACGTTCTGCAGCGCTGGCGGCGGTATCGCGAAGGTAAGCCCATTCGCTCTGCACCAGGTCGAACAGGCTGCGGTCGGCACGAATGAGTTCGTCGAAGAAAAACAGAACCTCATCGTAGGATTCCCGGTTCCAGAGTTCGTCACGAAAGTACTCTTCACTGGTCAGCAGGTCGTTGAATCCCAGCCATTGCCCGGCAAAGTTTTCGGCCAGGGACAGCCGCCGTGGGGAATTGAGCATGCGGTCAGTCTGTGCCAGCAGAACATCATCCTGCAGCAGGCTGCTATCCTGTCCGTGTTGCAGCAGTTCAGCGTCCGGTGCGGACGACCACAGGAAATAGGAAAGACGCGAGGCCAGTTCGACGCCAGTGACTGGGTAGGGGGTGGCCTGCTGCTGTGTGGATTCAATACGGTACAGGACGTCGGGGGACACGAGAATCATTTCAAAGATGTGCATCAGGCTGCGACGAGAGTCCTGTGATGTGGCGACATGGTCCAGATACAGAGAGTGCCAGACTTGCGTCTGATGGGGGAGGTCTGCAGGGTCACTGCGCATCGTGCGTCTCAGGAAGGCGATGATCGTTTCCCGCGACTCCAGTTCATCGGCCTGCAGGGGAATTTCCGGGACGCCCAGAACCGTCTGAACGGCTGCCGGGGTGCGGCTGAACTGATCCAACGCGAGGTGCACGGCTTCCGCGATCTGCTGCAACGGCGGCCGCAGCGATTCCAGGCGCTGGGCGTCATTGTCAAATCCGGATTCCCCTGGCAGATCCGAGGGGATCAGTTTCATGAACTCCGACTGGTCAAGCTGGCCAGTGAGCGTGTTGCGGTAGGGGGGGGACAGTGAGATCGCCAGGGCGTCTTCAAGGGTGTTCTGCAGTTCGTAACGCGTCAGTCGCCGCAGTGGTGTGGTTCCGATGTGCGGTTTTCCATCGCGCAGTACATATGTGTTCCAGAACCAGTCGTTTACCGCAGCGATTTCAGCAGCAGCAGGACGAGGCTGTTCCGGTGGCGGCATTTCTCCGTCGCTGACAACCTGCTCCACGCGAATCCACAGTCGGCGTGCCTCTTCAGTGTCAGGCTGCTGCTGCAGCAGCGTAGCCAGATCAATCCCGCCTGTGCGAGTCTCTGCGTCGTGGCAGTCAAGGCAATGCCTGCTGAGGATAGTGCTCAGCTGTTCGAAGTCGTCCGCAACAATCGTGTGACTGGAAACGGCCAGCACGAGCGTCAGGACGGATGCAGAGGCAAAGCGACGCATATCAATCCCGCTGCAGTTGGACGTCGATCAGGGAAACCAATGTTCTGGATCCGTCAGCGGTTACGTATTTGCCGGTGACGGTCACCACCTTGCCGACGCAGCGATCAAATCGCAGGTTGTGGTTATTCATGAAGGGAATCCGCAGTTCCAGATCGGAACCATCTGAAAGTCGCAGCCGGTAGAATTCGGTCTCCTGATCGTCGTCCAGACAGATTCGCAATAATCCTTTTGCAGTGAGTGTCTCGTTCTCATTCAGTGTCATCTGCCACGTGCCATCATCCGGATTGCGAGGCTGGAAGCCGGCGGCTTCGGTGATGCCGTGCAGCAGTCCTGTGGAATCTCCGATTGACTCGGCTGGCGCCCCCATCAGCTGCATCATTGTCAGCAGCAGATTGGCGTAGGGCTGGGGCTCGGGATAGCGCACGTGGCGTCCGAGCGGAATGCGACCGCCGCCGCCACCAGCCAGAACCAGCGGCAGGTCCGTGAGCGAATGATAATCTCCGTGCTTGATTCCGGATCCCCACAGGATCAGTGAGTTATCAAACAGAGTGCCTTCTGTATCGTTGATCGACTTCAGCCGTTGAATCAGGTAGCGCAATTGTGCTGTGTGCCAGTTGTTGATGCGGTCATAATCAGGCAGCACGCGTCTGTTTCGCACGTGATGGGAGACGTAGTGGAATTCTGCATTGACCCCCATGAAGTCGTAGTGTGAGCGACTGTTTGTGTTCGCCAGCATGCAGGAAATGACGCGAGTGGAATCGGTCCAGAAGGCAAGAGTGATCAGGTCGAGCATGGCTTTGATGCGCTCGCCCAGGTTTCCGACCTGCAGTGAAGGATCAATGGCGGCCAGTTTTGGATCCAGACCGGTTTCCCGGTTGTTTTGTCGAGCCTGTTGAATGTGTTTTTCCACATCGCGGATGGAATCGAAATACTGCTCCAGCACGCGGCTGTCACGAACGCTCACTTTGCGTCTCAGTCGCGAGGAGGCATCCTTGACCCCGTCGAGGACGCTTTGGAGCTGATCCTGTCGGCGAGCTGCTGCGGCATCGCGAAACAACGTGTCGAACGCTGCCTGTGGGTCATGCAGCCCGCGCAAGGGCTGATGGTCCTTGTCATAGGACAGAATGTTCAGCCATGGATGATCCTTCCACACGTTGTCTGCGGTGAGTTGCAGAGACCTGATTGGTGTCTGATGACCGATGCGGTCGGCGATCTGCTGGTCGAAGGAATATCGTTTCGGATCCGTGTGCCGCGTGGCGCTCATGAATGTTCCGGGGGCATCCATGTGGTCGGAAGAACCGTCGTTGTCAAGGTTTCCGAGGATCAGTACGTCCTGCTGTACATCCTGCAGTGGCTGCAGAATGCGGGACAGTTCGAAGTTTGTTTCAGTGCCGCCGACGATGTCCCACGAGTGCGGGTTGACTCCACAACCCTTGTAGAGCACACACATACGGACCGGGGCCGGTGTTGAGACCGCGGCGGAGGCGATGGCCGGAGCCATGATGTCGAGCATCGGAAGTGCCAGGGAAACTCCGGCACCACGCAGCAGTGTTCTGCGGGGGATGAGATATGAGTGTGGTCTCATGGAAATCCCTGGTGCAGTGGGTAAGGCCATTGGCGGGAAGGCGGACTGACGACGCGCAGTGGGGCGGTCGAGTATACCATCGTCGTTGTTGTGGTGACAGAGGCAATTGCTCTGCGGAGGGGCGGATCGCGGAGGGGCGGTCTCCGGATGTGGGGCGATGCAGCGCGAGCGTGCGGAGCGGATGCGTCTGGCTGGGTGGCATGCACTGCCCGTGCTGGAGTTCGGTCTCGTTGTCACGGTCCCGCAGCCGGAGCCACGCGTGGTCAAAGGGGACCATTGTCATGCAGTTCGCTGAATGACAATGATGCCATGCCCTCGTGCTGTGAGCAGCGCTGATCTGTGTGGCTGCGGCCCTGAATGGCAGTGATCAGGGTTTCGCGATGCGGCACCAGCCTGTCTGCGCACGGATGCGCTTCGTCTTTGCAGACAAAATGATCCGCTGCAGACGCTGGGGGAGTCTGATTACCTGCGGATCGCCCTCGTTATTCGTTGGCAATACAGAACAGGTGGTTCGCTCCACGGACAAACAACTGATTATCGACAGGCGCGGGGGTTGCATCGACGCCTTCACCAAGGTTGTTGCTGGAGACAATCTGCAGTTCCCCGCTGTCCCTGATGACCACGATGGTCCCGCTGCGGTCGGTGAGGTAGATGTGTCCACCTGCCGCGACTGGTGAAGCATAAGTGCTCTGGATTCCAGGGATGCGACTGGCAGCGAAGATGGTCTCACCAGTCTCTGCGTTGACGCAGGAAAGCACTCCGGATTTTCCCTTGTAGAAATAGACACGACCATTGGTGAGCAGTGGGGAAGCGATGTCAGGCGTATCGCGATCAATTGACCAGACGACAGAATCGGTTCCTTTGATGTCGCCCCGACCATTCAGTTTGAAGGCTGCCATGAATGATCCCTGAAAGCCGCTGCCGACGATTACGAGGTTCTTGTGTTTGACGGCGGATGCGACCGGACGATTTGTCTGACCGGAGCATCGCCAGAGTTCCTTGCCGGTTTCCAGATCGTAACTGCGGGCGAAGTTCTGTCCGTTGAGGACGACCTGCATGCCGGTGTCTGCTTCCAGTACGAGCGGTGTGGACCATTCGGTGGGTTCGTCACGTTTTACTTCCCAGATGGTTTTTCCGGTGAGCTTGTCCAGTGCGTAGAACGCGGACTGACCCTCGTGGTCCCAGGGAACAAGGATTTTATTCCCTGCGATGGTCGGTGAACTACCCTCGCCGAAGCCATTGCGAGTTGTCATTTTTTCGAAGTCTGTGCGGCTCCATTTGAGCTCTCCGTCAATCGTGTAGCAGTAGAGACCACGAGAACCAAAGTGGGCGTAGACGTGTGTTCCGTCTGTGCAGGGTGATGCGGATGCGAAGTTGTTGGTGGAGTGTGTTCCCTGGTGCGGAATCGCTGTGGTGGCAGTTCGCTTCCACAGTTCCTTGCCTGTTTCACGATCCAGACAGATCAGATCAAAGTTCAGTTTTGGCAGGTCTCCACCAGCGCCGTCAACTGCCGGAGCCCCGGTGACCACAAACACGCGGTCTTCCCAGATCACCGGAGAACCAGAACCCTGACCAGGAATGGCGACTTTCCACTTGATGTTCTGCGTTGCACTCCAGGCGATCGGCGGTGTTGCCGTTGGGGATGTGCCATTGCCAGTGGGGCCTCTCCAGTGCAGCCAGTTGTCAGCGTGTGCCAGTGAACTGGACAGGGAAAGCAGCGCCAACGCAAACAGAGTGGTACGCATGGTGAGGTGATTCCTGAGAAGTAAGGGGGACGGCAATTGAAGATCGTGGTGACGAGCAGAATCGGCAGAGTTCGGGATGCCATGCAGGCGGTTGGCGTTGGCAGATTCTAGCCGGACTTGCCAGCGGCGTCATTGCTCACGACATGGAATTCAGCCGGTGATTTCGTCGGTCTCCCCGCAGGTCAGGATGAGAGTTCTGTCCTGAGTTTCGACGGACGCTGCGGACACACTGATGATTCTGCCTGGGAAGTGCTAGACGCTGTACACGCAGGAGATCCCGGCTGCCTGAAGCTGCTGCAGAACGGACAGCCCGAGAGAATCGTTCGGAATAGACTGTTTGTTGAGGATAACCGTGGGGGACGGGACCGACAGACCCTGCTGCAGGCTCAGAAGATCAACTGCGAATCGGTCGGTGATGTGCGGCGACAGGCAGATGATCAACTGACGGTTGTCGAGGGTGTGAAATTCATGGTCCCCGGACATCTGGCTGTGAATCACTGCTGCCGGATCATAGCCGAGCATAAGCAGAATCTCGGTAATGATATCGGGAGTGCTGCGATTTGGCTTGATGCCTGCAGCCGGTGAAGCCGTGGTGTCCGGCTGGTTTTCTGATACGGTGCTGATGGCTGACAGATTACTGCTGTCCAGCCGATAAACGCGAAACCCATGATCTGCCTCGTGCTGGTCTGCGGACATCCGTGCGATGACTCGACGTAATCGCTCCTTTGCGATTTCCGCGATGGTGTTCAGATTCATTTTCGCAGCCGCTGTTCCCTGTGGTCGCCGTAGATCGACCGGTTCGGGCAGGTGCACGCTGATAAAGCGTACCGGCTGACTGGTGTGCTGCAGGCAGGCGTGGGCGGTGGTTCCGGATCCGCCAAAGAAATCAAGCACAACATTCTGTTCATTTCGGCGGCAGCCGTATTCCAGCAACCGTCGGATCAGCGTGGTAGGTTTGGGATAGTCGAAAACTTTTTCACCGTCGAAGATCTCCATCAGTTCTTCGGTACCATCACGAGTGGTACCGGCATTCAGCAGCAGTGAGGACGGCGTGCGTGTATCGCCCCTTGATTTTCGCTCGTTCAGAAACAATTTGCGACGCGGCGCAGCGTTGCCCTTCAGGCCGAAGCGGATGCGATCGTCGTCGTAGAGACGCTGGTACTCGGATGGATTGATGGCCCAGATACGTCCCGTTGGCGGATAGTACTGCTTGCCTGTGGTCGGGTTGGTAATGGGATAGTGCGTGTTTCCGCCCGGCTTGTTGGCATCCAGTGGTACCAGCTTCCACGGTCCACGCGGATCGTTGTCGGGATTGGCGTACCTCGACTCGTCAATCGGGTCGCCGAAGAAGCTGAGCTGGCTGCGATCTCTGGCGTAGATCAGCGTGTGGTTGTGGTTTAGCGAAACTTCACGATCGTTGGAGATCGACGTGCGTGATTGCCAGATCAGATTGGAGACGAAGTTCTCAGAGCCGAAGACTTCGTCGCAGAGCATCCGCAGATGATGTTGTTCATTTTCATCGATGGAGAGGAAGATGACTCCATCATCAGTCAGCAGATTGCGGGAAAGCAGTAATCTTGGGTAAATCATGTTCAGCCAGCGAGTATGCAGGCGACCGGACTGCTCCAGGTTGCGGTCCTGATCGCCAGCTTCACTGCCCTGACCGGTGTATTGCCGATAAGACGCCAGATTGTCCGTGAAATCATCGGCATAAATGAAATCATTGCCGGTGTTGTAGGGCGGGTCGATATAGATCAGCTTCACCGACTTGTGGAAGGAGCGTTGCAGTAATTTGAGTACTTCAAGATTGTCTCCTTCAAGGAACAGGTTTTGTGTGTTCGCCCAATTGACGGATTCAGCTGGGCAGGGACGGAGCGTCGCTGTGGTGGGTGACTGAGCCAGCAATCTGGCGGTGCGTTTTCCATACCAGGTGAACTGGAAACGCTCATCGCTGGTGTCGTCAGGTGTTCGCAAAGAGTCAGTTGGGAAATCCGGACACTCTTGCAGTTCATCGCCATCGCAAGAACATGCGCCGCGGAATGTTACTGATGTAATAGATCGGATTCGCTCTGAAATCTGTGCGGAATCTGGACTGCATGGACCTGCGGCGGACATGGTTTCGGATGAGTCAGGTTCGGCGTCGCTGGGCATCTGGTGCAATTTCTGCGGTGGGTTTCTGCAATGGGATTCAGGAAAACAGAACGCCTGCGTTGTTGGGATTCGAAAACACACCGTCATGGCTCATGGTGAGGTACGGATGCGTGTGCCGAATGCTCACGACGTTAACAGACCATTGCAAGGTCGACAAACAGAAGCGTTCACCTTTGTTGTCTGTCGAAACCCGCAATTCACGGTGGCTGGGAATCGAGCGGTACGGCCGAAGGAAATGCTTAATCACATGGTGGACCGGATGCATCTAGTGAACAAAGGATTACATGATGGACGGGCACTTCATTCGCTGAGGGGTTCCTGTCCCGGGGACACCGACCGGGCCAGCCCGGTGGCACCCACCGAGCGGGCCAGTTCGGCGGCGGGCTTCTTGCAACGCCTGTCCTGTGTGTGTTTGTTAATGCTCGGGTAATCCCGTTGATTAGTCGGCATATCCTTAAGGGTTTTTGGTCTCGGTGCCACCCACCGTTGGAGCTCACCCACCGTTGGAGCTCACGCACCGTTGGAGCTCACGCCGGTCGGTTCAGGTGCCAGCCACCGACCGCGAGGGCCCCGTACGCCGGTGCCACCGACCGGGCACGAGCCTGTCGGCGTGCTGGTTGCAGTGCCTGTCCTGGGCAGACCCAGGTGCCACCCACCGAATGCAAGCTCCGGTGCCACCCACCGTGCAAGCTCCGGTGCCACCCACCGGATGCAGGCAGCCCCTGGTGCCATCCACTATGTGCGACCTTCGCCGGTGCCACCCACCGGGCACGCCCACCGGGCACGAGCTCGTCGGCGTGCTGGTTGCAGTGCCTGTCCTGGGCAGCCCCTGGTGCCACCCACCATGTGCGACCTCCACTGTGCGCGTCCATTACAGCTCGGGGAATCCCGATGACCAGT